>JBIKMG010000047.1:0-14400 GCA_044359385.1 Coxiellaceae bacterium | reverse complement strand
TCACTCTTCGGTCGGGTTTCTCAGCAACGGCTAGTTTTGTGGTTAAAACGTATAAAGACGTATTCACGCTTCCACAAAGTGTGGTGCATTTTACAGCAACAGATGCGTATGTCATGGTATTTCAAGGAGGAAAAAAACCAGCGAAGAAGGTCATCGTGAAAACCGGTGGAAGCGATGGAAGCTATGTCCAGATCTTGTCTGGATTAGCGCTAGATGACAAGGTTTTGGTTATTGTGGAAAGTGATGATGGTAATTAAAAAACAACAGATACTACTATGGATGGTTACTGTTTTGTCTCCTTGTGTGACGTTTTCAACGCCAGACCTATTACAGATTATGGAGTCTTCGCTAAATTATGACCCCACTTATTTGAGTACCGCTCAAACAAATCGAAGCACCATGGCAGCGGTGGGAATTTCGCGAGCAGCTTTGTTGCCGCAACTATCAGGAACAGTGTCTAAAAACTGGAATTGGTCAAAAGATACAACAGGCAATAGCTTCACAACCTCCGCGAATAAGGCGCGTGGTATTGGACTTAGTCTAACGCAATCTATTTTTAATTTTTCTAATTTTAAAACATTGGCTGCTGCTCAAGTGAGTGCGTTGGCTGCGAAATTGGACACGATGTCTGCCTACCAAACCTTGATACAAACAGTGGCCAGTGCGTATTTCAATGTTGCTTCTGCACAAGCGGTGTTAGAGATTGATGAGGAACAAGTAAAAGTGAATCAGGAATTACTTCGTTTATCTCAAGCACAATATCACGCAGGACAGATTTTAGCCTCAGATGTATTGACGGCGGAAGCCTCCTTGTTATCGAGTAAGCAAACCGTCATGAATCAGAAACAAACGTTGATTGGTTATCAAAATACGTTACATGAACACATTCCGTTGTTACCGAATCAGATTCGAGGAATTGTAGGGGATTTGGTACTGAAAAAGCTTAAGCGAGAGCAACTAAGCCGATGGTTAAAAAAAGGGTTAATGATTAACCCGGGGTTGATAGAAAAAAAACTAGATGCGTTGGCCGCCAAGAAAAGGTTACAGTCCGTTAAAGCTGAACTACTTCCGAGTCTTTCAGCATCGTATTCTTACTCGGGGTCCAATACTCTTTATACAGGCGCGACGACTGTTGTTATCCCAGCAAGCCAATCCAGATCAAATGCATTTGGCGTAACCATGAGTATTCCTTTGTATCAAGGAGGAGAAACTTACGCCACGATAAAACAAGATACATATAGTTATATGGCAGCAAAGGACACGTATCGGGAGCAGCAAAAAACCGTCGAGTCTGGAGTCTCTACTAATTTTCAGTCAATGGGGTTGGAAATTGATGTGATAAATAACCTAAAAAAATCTGTCGAGGTCTATCATCAAAACTATGAGGCAATGTTACAAGCCTATACCTTAGGCAAGGAAACAATGACGGACGTGCAAAATGCATTAACAACTTATTACTCGCAGAAGTCCACCCTGGTTCAAGCAGAATATTCCTTCTTAACTAGCTATGTTACGTTTAAGCAACAAGTCGGTGATTTAAGCATGAAAGATATTACAGAAATTAATAACTGGATGCATAAGCATGTACAGTCTTGACCTCGCTAATCAGCTCCTTAAAGAGCTGTGGAAAAGAAAATTGCGAACGGTATTGGGTGTTTTTGGAATTTTTTGGGGAACGGTTTCTGTTATTTTACTGTTGGCTTTGGGAAGTGGTTATTATGCAGCGAGTGTAAAAAACTTATCGTCTATAGCTGGTGGTGCCATGATGTTTTTCCCTGGAATAACAAACTTATCGTATCGAGGCTACCCTTCTGGAAGGCCAGTGAGATTTAAGGTGGATCAAGTGATACAAATGGGAGATAAGGTTCCGGGTATAAAATATATTTCGGCTACGATTTCAAGTGGATCAGCACCGATGAGTTATTTTAAGACAACGATAAATAGCACGGTTGATGGCGTTAATTGGAGTTATGCCAATATTTGGAAATTGGAAGATCAGATACAGGGGCGATTTTTTTCTGATCAAGATGTGAGTAAAGCACAGTATGTCGTTGTTTTGGGGGAGTCGATTAATAAAAGCGTATTCAAGGGAGAAAAAGCGATTGGAAAAATGATTACGCTCTGGGGGATTCCATTTACAGTTATCGGTGTATTGAAAGACAGTGCTGGGTCAGGAGGGGCAGGATGGTTGTCACAGAAAGCGATGATCCCCTATACGACAATGATCCAGATAAAGGGAAACTTGGATGTTGGTATGTTTAGTGCTATGCCAAAGAAGGTGAGTGAAGCCCTAATGGTCAAGCAGGGAGTAAAAAATTATCTCGCCAATTTGCTTCACTATAATCCGGCTGATACCGGCGCATTGAACTCACCTGACCTGACTAAACTAATGCGCTACTTCACTATTTTTTTCCTAGCCATTGAGGTTTTTCTCGGGTTTTGTGGATTATTGACGTTGATTGTTGGAGGCATTAGTGTTGCTAATATGATGTTTTTGATGGTCACTGAGCGGACACGAGAAATTGGGCTACGAATGGCGCTGGGAGCTAAAAGAAAAAACATTTTATTTTTGGTTCTGCTGGAAACATTTTTGATTGTTGCACTGGGCGGGTTTGCAGGTATTGTTTTTTCCAAGGCAGTGGTCCTTATTTTTGATAATGTGGCTCTGCCAAGTTGGCTGGGACAGCCCCATATTCATTCTTGGACAATGATGATTACCGTGCTCATCTTGTTTCTGGTGACATTTCTAGCTGGAATTTTCCCTGCTCGTTCTGCTTCTCGAATGCAGCCGGTGGATGCTTTGTCATTTTAGTAGAAATTTTTAGCGAATCCGATTGGCCATGAGAAACTATTTTTGGGAGCAAGAGGTATTTTTAGGACCATCAGAAATAGCTAGCATTTGAGGGGGTATTTTTTTGATCTCATTAAGAGTCATTTTCAACGAAATTGTTGCGCAAAAAATCCGCTTGATTCTTGCTATTTTTTCGGTGGCTTGGGGGACAGCGTCGATCGCTTTTATGTTGTCTGTTGGTGAAGGGCTTCGAGTAAGCTTCATGAGTCAAGCATCTGCAGGTGGTAAAATAACGCTTGCCGCTCAGCCAGGCTATACAACGAAAAATTATCAAGGGACACCCAAAAATAGCCAGGTATTTTTCACACAAGAGAATAAAAAAAATTTTTTAAAAATAGCAGGAGTAAAGGATATTTCTTCTGTTAACTCGTTTAGCGCAACAGCTCGCAATGGCAGGCTTGTTTCGTACGCTTCACCCATGGCCACCACCCCGAACTATCAGCAAATATCATCGATAGAGGTGGCATCCGGTGGGCGGTTTATTAATTACTTGGATATGCGAGAAGCAAAAAAAGTAGCGTTTATTGGAGACCAAGTGTCAAGCACGTTATTTCCAGGAATAGAAAATCCGGTCGGCCTTTCTTTTCATTTAGGTAGTCAAGTATTTCAGGTGATCGGTATTTCTAAAACCTCTCTGGGTTTTAGCAGCTATGGGTCTTCCCTTTCAAACCAAATCATTATCCCAGAAACAACATACATGGCTTTGTCTAATAATACGGTTGTTTCTGAATATCTATTTCTTCTTTCTAAGGATGCAGATATCGATGCAATAAAAAATAGTGTGCTTCGTATTATCGCTAAACAGCAAGCCTTTTCTATTCAAGATAAAGACGCTATTTATTTTTCAGACTCACAGTCTTCAGCAAAGGTATTGAATACTTTTTTAACGGGTTTTCAGATATTTTTAGGAATAGTTGGTGGCATGACTTTATTGGTTTCAGGTGTTGGCATTGCGAACATTATGTATATGTCGATCAAACGAGCGACACGAATTATTGGTACTCAAATAGCGATTGGTGCGACGTACGCCATGATTTTAAGTCATTATTTTTTAGAAGCACTTCTGATTACGTTCACCGGTGGCTTGATCGGTGTATTAGCCACACTTTCGTTAGTGGAGTTGTTGGACGTTATCCCGATCCAAAATCAGACGTATCTGGAGTTAGGTTCCCCTAAGCCACTGCTATCTTGGAGTGTTTTGATTGTGGTGATTGCTGTGTTAGGGGTGACTGGATTTTTCGCAGCATTTTTTCCGGCTAGAAATGCAGCTCGAATAAATCCAGCTGATGCATTGAGAGAGGAGTAAAGGGATGTCTTATGAACTAATTGAGTTAAATTCGATTTACAAAACATACAAAATGGGTGAGGTGACATTTAATGCGTTAGATAATGTTTCATTGAGCATAAAGCATGGTGAATATATGGCTGTCTTGGGGCCATCTGGTTCGGGCAAATCTACCTTGATGAATATATTGGGATGCTTGGACTCACCTACCCAAGGAGAGTATGTGTTAGATGGTGAGGATGTGGGTTATTTGGCACCGAATCGATTAGCGACTATTCGTAATCGTAAAATTGGGTTTATTTTTCAAAGTTTTAATTTATTAGATTTTTCTACAGCATTAGAAAATGTTGCGTTGCCATTAGTTTACCGAGGGATCGGAACTGCTAAACGAATTCAGTTGGCAGCAGATATGTTGGAAAAAGTGGGTTTAGGAGATCGCATGCATCATAAGCCACAAGAACTCTCGGGTGGTCAACGCCAACGGGTGGCAGTGGCGCGCGCTTTGGTGACTGATCCCGAGGTTTTACTTGCGGATGAGCCTACGGGTAATTTGGATACAAAATCCGGTGATGCGATCGTTGCTCTGTTTGAAGGGTTAGCAGAGAAAGGAAAAACAGTTATTGTCGTGACGCACAACTTGGCAATGGCAGAGCGTACTCGTCGTATCATTAAAATCCGAGATGGAAAAGTAGAGGAATAACGCTTTTTGAAAAAGTGGGTTTGATTAATAGAGCCCCTATGGTATTATTTGACCATTTTAGCCATTTAAAGGAAGCGCTGTGGATAAGTTTTACGATGTTATCGTGGTTGGTGGTGGGCATGCGGGGACTGAAGCCGCTTGTGCCAGTGCGCGCATGGGGGCTAAGACACTGTTACTAACACACAATATAGATACGATTGGTCAGATGTCATGCAACCCGGCTATTGGAGGCATTGGCAAGACACACTTAGTCAAGGAGATTGATGCCTTAGGCGGTATTATGGCACAAGCAATTGATTCTGCAGCCATTCATGTTCGAGTGTTGAATGAAAGCAAGGGGCCGGCAGTGCGTGCTACGCGTATGCAAGCAGACAGGGCGCTCTATCGAATGGCTGTTCGTCGTCTCGTGGAGTCACAAGAGAATTTGGACTTATTTCAACAGCCTGTTGATAACCTGTTGATAGAGTCAGGTAGGGTCGTTGGGGTGCGTACGCAGTTGGGGATAATATTTAAATCAGCCAGTGTCGTTTTGACGGTGGGTACTTTTTTGGCGGGTAAAATTCATGTTGGGTTGCAACAATCTGTCGGGGGGCGAGCGGGAGATCCTGCTGCATTGACCCTGAGTCATGCGCTACGCGAGCTCGATTTGCCAGTGGGTCGGTTAAAAACTGGGACCCCACCTCGAATTGCCGGCCATAGTATTGATTTTTCAAAACTCACGCGTCAGGAAAGCGAATATCCCGATTTAAGAATGTCATATTTTCCAGATGAACCAGGTTTGCGCCCAAAACAGATGCCCTGTTACATCACTCGAACGTGTCCACAGACCCATGCAGTGATTCGTGATAATCTCAGGGAGTCGCCGATTTATTCGGGAGTGATCGAAGGAGTTGGCCCACGTTATTGCCCTTCAATTGAAGATAAGATAACGCGGTTTGATCGCGATCATCATCCGATTTTTTTGGAGCCAGAAGGGTTGTCTACAAGAGAGTACTACCCGAATGGGATCTCGACTAGTTTGTCGTATGATGCACAAGTCGAGTTTTTACGAACGATTCCTGGTTTGGAGCACGCACACATCACTCGACCGGGTTATGCGATTGAATACGATTTTTTTGACCCACGCGCCTTATCGAGCAGCTTGGCGGTTAAGTCGATTGCGAATTTGTTTTTTGCAGGACAAATTAACGGAACAACCGGTTATGAAGAGGCGGGTGCTCAAGGTTTGTTGGCCGGATTGAATGCGGCGTTGTTAGTCCAAGGTAAAGAAGCTTGGTGCCCGCGTCGTGACGAAGCTTACCTGGGTGTGTTGGTCGATGATTTAATCACACAAGGAACCAAAGAGCCTTATCGTATGTTTACCTCACGTGCCGAATATCGATTGCAGCTTCGCCAAGACAATGCAGATTGGCGCTTAACTGAAGCGGGCTATCATTTGGGTTGTGTTGGCGAAGCACGCTGGCAGCATTTTTGTGAAAAAAAAGTAGAATTTGAGAGAGCTAAAAAAGAATTGGCGGCCTATACATTGCATCCGAATACGAAAGCGGCAGGGGCGTATGAGGATAAAATGAAACAAACAATTAACCAACCGGTTAAGCTGATGGAATTATTGAAACGCCCGGAGGTTGATTACGATTGGTTAATGAGTTTAGATACCGCTTTTCAATCAGCGCGAACGCATCATGCAGCAGTGATCGATCAATTGAATATACAATCTAAATATGCCGGGTATTTGACTCGTCAACAAGCAGAAATTGATAAACAACGACGGTTTGAAGATGCCAAAATTCCAGCATGGCTCGATTACAAAGCGATACTTGGCTTATCCCATGAAATAACAGAAAAATTAAAAGCACAGCGACCCGAAACATTGGGACAAGCCGCTCGAATTCCCGGTGTAACACCGGCAGCCGTTGCCTTGTTATTGGTCCATATTCAGAAACCAAGAGTCGCGAAACAAACGCAAGAAAGTCAGGAAACGGTATAATATATCCTTAGCTTTTTATTCGAAAAAAGAAAGGGTCCGTCGATGCTGATTGCTTGTGCTAGGCGCGCTCTGCTATATTTATACGCATCATCGGGAGAGCGGAATGTTAAAAACGGGCTATAAATTTTTATTCATGGGGTTGTTGATTATGGTATGGGGATCAATCGCTGTGGCTGCAAAAAGAGAAAAAGCAGCAATATCAGGCCCAATTCCCGTGGTATTAGCACCGGTTGTTAAAATGGGGTATGCGAAAGTAACACAGACGATAGGCAGTATTACCGACCCGATGATGGCAACCTTGAGTGCAGCCGATTCAGGTCATGTGACTGAAATTAGATTTAAAAATGGAGCTCAAGTAAAAAAAGGCATGTTGCTCATTCAGTTGGATGATTCGCTAGAAAAAGCGGAGCTAGAGAATGCTAAAGCTAAAGCGGTGGCGTCAAAAGAAAAATACCAGCGCAGTGTAGAATTATCACAAGACAAAGTAGCAGGGTTAGGTGTTTCGCCATTGGCGGAACAGGATCTAGCAGATATCAAATCAATTTACTTGCAGGATAAGGCGTCCGTTGCACAAGCGCAGGCAGTTTTGAGTAAGCGTTCAGTGATTGCGCCTTTTTCCGGAAAAATAGGGGCTATTTCAGTTAGTGTGGGAGATTATGTGACATCAGGGCAAGGTTTGGTGACGTTGGTTAATTATCAGGATCTGCAGGTGAGCTTTCGTATTCCACAAGATGAAATTAATCAGTTGCACATCGGTCAAGAGATTGCGTTCTCGTCTTCGTTGTTTTCTGAAAAAAAAATGTCTGCTGTGGTTACGTTTATGGCACCAGCTGTGGATGCTGCCAATCGGACGCTCGCCTGCTTGGCAACCATAAAAAAAACGACAGAAGAATTGCGTCCAGGTTTATTTGTGCAAGTGGATTTATCTGAAAAATCCAAGCCAGAAACGTTGCAAATACCAGAGCAAGCTTTAGTTCCCGCTTATCCGAGTTACATCGTATATCGAGTGGTGGATAATAAAGCGCTAAAAACGCCAGTGCTTATCGGTCAGCGTATCCGTGGTCAGGTGGTGGTTCAAAAAGGACTGAAGTTCGGAGAGCAGGTTGTGATAGCCGGGCAAAGTAATTTATCGAATGGACAGGCAGTGACGATTGTTGCTCCCTAGGAGAGAATATGGCGGTCCCAGGTTATTGTGTGAGAAATCCAGTCACCGCTATAGTGATTAACTTAGCTATTTTAATAATAGGTATTTTTGCGCTTTTGACGTTACCGATTAGATCAACTCCCCCGTTTGAATCGAGTAATGTGCGTATTCAAGCAAGCTTGGTTGGATCCAGCTCTGAGTTGATGGAAAGCAGTGTGGCGGATGTGTTGGAAAACTATTTGAGCTCTGTACAAGGAATTGCGGCGACTACATCAACCAGTTCACAAGGCACAACCACGATTCAAATGGAATTATTGCCTGGGACGGATCGTAACGAAGCGATGAATCAAATGCGCACCGCAATTAGTCAAGCAATGAATAGTTTACCCAGCGGCATGGAGATGCCAACCGTGCAACAATTTAACGACAGTGATAGCGTTATTAACTTTGTTGCGTATTGGCCAGGACATCCTTTGGAGGACGTCATGGACTATTCAAAGCTAACCTTGGAACCTTTATTTTCTGCCGTGTCCGGTG
Source organism: Coxiellaceae bacterium (assembly GCA_044359385.1). Lineage (GTDB taxonomy): Bacteria > Pseudomonadota > Gammaproteobacteria > JAJRRL01 > JAJRRL01 > JBIKMG01. The sequence continues at coordinate 5,896 of JBIKMG010000047.1, read as the reverse complement.
TGAGTTCGGTTGATTCGGAAGGCGTGGGTGACCGAGTGATGAGTATCACGCTACAACCAGAACAAATGGCAGCCAGAAATATCAGTTCGGATATGATCGCAAAAGCGATTGTTGCTTCAAATGTTTCTTTGCCAGCCGGGCAAGTTCGCAGTCAATGGATGAATTTTCCAACAACGCTAGACACACGGTTATCCACACCCGAAGATTTTCGCTCTGTGCTCGTGAAAAAGTCAGGAGACGCGTCGGTTAATGTCGGTGATGTTGCGAAAGTAAAAATAGGAGAATCTATCGGATTTTCACAAAAAATAGCCTACAACAACAAACCTGTTATCTTTATTGAGGTAGACAATGAAGCATCAGCTAGCGTCATTCAAACCTATCGTTCGGTTTTGAAAAAATATGACCAGTTGGTAGACAAGCTCCCGAAAGGCTTTGTGCTTGCTCCTTTTTGGAAGCAAGTAGAAAGTTTAATTTCCTCGATTAATGAGGTTTTTTTTTCTATTTTCTTTTCGGTGGTTTGTGTTTTAGTCGTTGTTTATCTATCGCTAGGCCGGCTTCGACAAGTCTGGGTTCCCGCTATTGCGATTCCCATTTCTTTGATGGGGGCGTTATTCATTATGAAGGTGGCCGGCGTTTCGATTAATATTTTTACATTATTAGCGTTAGTGTTGGCTGTTGGTTTGGTCGTTGATGATGCAATTGTCGTGCTAGAAAATACGCAGCGACACTTAAGAATGGGGAAAACAAAAAAAGAAGCAGCCATAGGGGGTGGAAATGAAATTGCAGGCCCTGTTGTTTTGATGACCCTGACGTTATTGATTGTCTATCTGCCTATCGCATTTGTGACCGGAAAATTTTCGGGAATTTATTTACAGTTTGCGGTGACCTTAGCAGCTGCTGTTCTCGTGTCTGGGGTTGTTTCTTTGACCTTGTCTCCACTCATGTGTGCAAATACGTTACCGACGAATGAAACCCGATTTCAGTTACGAATAGAAAAGAGACTGACAAAATGGTCTGCCGCCTATCGAGGAGGGCTGTCTTTTATACTCAAGCGCCAGTGGTGGGCTGTCGCGCTGTTGTTTTTATTCATAGGTGGCGGTATTTTTCTCGTTACCAAAATACCACAAGAAATTGCACCCACAGAAGAGAGTGGTTTTTTTCTGGTGTACTCGTCGTTGCCGACAGGATCTAATGCGCAGGCAACAGAGGCCAAAAACAAGCAAATTGAGAGCGCACTTCGGATACGTTATCCCGATGCAAACATCGGTGCATTAGCGGGTCGAAATAATGACGAAACAACCGGAATAATCTTTGTGGCCGCTAAAGATCAGACCCACTCGCACTTTAAAAAAGATTTGCCCGAGATCCAAGCGTTATTAAACAAGATACCAGGCGGAACTTCTCGAGCGTTGATTCCATCACAGTTTGAACATTCGGTGGATTCGCCGATTTCTTTTTATCTAACCAGTTCTGACTCGTTTAAAAAGCTATCGGTAATTTCTAATCTGATCAAAGAAAAAGTGAGTACGTTGCCGGGTGTTATGATGCCATCCTCGAATTTGCTATTTAACTCTCAGGAATACACTATAAAAGTGAACACCCCTCTTGCAAATGATTTGGGAATTACGAATCAAAGCATCAATGGCGTATTAAATGCGACTTTTTCAGAAGACAAAATTTCAAAATTTATTTATAAAAACCAGTTATTTGATGTCGTGATGCGAGGAGCTGCGCAGTTTAGAAATAATATTGCGTCATTGAATAAGATTCAAATGGTCGATGCCAGTGGTGGTCTTGTTCCCTTGAGTCAGTTAGTGGATGTAAAAACGAGATTAACGCAACCGGTGTTGATTCACTATAATCGTCTTCGTGCTGCACAAATCAGTGCAATCTTACAGCCGGGTTTTGCACTTAGTCAGGTCGCAGATGAGCTCAATCGTCATTTACCCAAGTGGTTGCCAGCAGGCGTCACCTACGCTTTCAAGGGTGGCCTGAAACAACTTTCGGATGCTTCCGGCAATATGATTTTGATTTTTGGTTTGGCCTTGATTTGCATTTATTTTGCGTTATCTATTCAATTTAAAAACTTTTTAGACCCATTGGCGATTTTGCTCACGGTTCCACTTTGTATGGTTGGCGCTTTATTTTCCTTGTGGTTAATAGGTGGTACGATTAATTTGTACACCATCATTGCATTGGTCACATTGGTGGGTTTGGTTTCTAAGCATGGTATTTTGCTTGTGCAATTTGCTAATCAGGAGCTGAGAAATACAGGTTGCATGATAGAGGCGGTTTTGACAGCTGCTGAGGTTCGTCTTCGACCTATTTTGATGACAACAGCAGCCATGGTTGTGGGCGCTTTGCCCTTGGTTTTCGCCCATGGATCAGGAGCAGCGAGTCGTCAACAAATTGGTATGACTATTGTGGGTGGTTTAATTTTTGGAACTTTTTTTTCTTTAGTCGTTGTCCCTATTGCATATCGACTGTTGGGACGCTTTCGTTCACGAGAGTAAGGTGCTCGTATTTCAGGGCTAGACATGATAGGCTTTCTCTATGAAAGCAGAAGAGATGATTAGTAATGACTTTGATAGAGTTGAAGTATTTTTTAGCATTGGCTCAAGAACAGCATTTTGGCCGAGCAGCTAAGCGTTGCCATGTTAGCCAACCAACCTTGAGCGTATCGATCAGTAAGTTAGAAAAAACGCTGGGCCTTAGTTTATTCGAACGGCAGAAAAACCACATACGGATGACAGAGGTTGGAGAAAAATTAGCTATTCAAGCACAGCGCGTACGAGAAGAACTCGATAAGTTTAAGGACTTAGCGAGTCAGTCGGCTCACCAACTAGACTCACCGCTTAAGGTGGGTGCTGTTCATACGATTGCGCCGTACTTGTTTCCCATACTTGTTCCAGAGCTTAAAAAGCTAGCACCAGAAATGCCCTTAATAATTAATGAAGATTTGACAGGTAATTTGCGCTTGAAATTACAGCGGGGCGAGTTAGATGCTCTATTCATTGCTTTGCCATTTAAAGAGCCTGGTGTGGTCGTTAGGGAAATTTATGAAGAGCCGTTTATGGTTTTGCTTCCTAAAGATCATCCACTTTCAAAAAAGGATACCGTATCCAGAGAAGCGCTCCGCGAAGAAAATACCCTATTACTAGGCAAGGGGCATTGTTTCCGCGATCAGATTTTGAAGCACTGTCCGCAATGTTATAATCCGGAGGCGCTCCAACAAACCGTTGAGGGAACGTCACTTGAAACATTGCGTCACATGGTAGCATCCGGTATGGGTATTACGATTTTGCCGAGCACGGCGACACAAGTAAAACATTATTCAAAGACACTGTGTGCTAAACCCTTTAACACCCCTGTTCCCAAAAGAACGGTTGCTTTGGCATGGCGTGCTTCGTTTCCACGAACGAAGGCGATTGATGCATTGATTAAGGCCTTGGATAAAGCAAAGCTATCATTGGCTTGTCCGATTGATTGAAGTAACAGTGAGATACGATAAAAAGCGTTTTGATCGAATTTTAGGGAGAAGGGACTATCTAGTTGGGGCATTTTGCAATGAATAGAGTAGATACATCAAAATCAATCGTTAAAAGAGAGCATCACATGCAAAAATACCGCGTAGCTATGATTGCTATCGTCATTGCTGTACTGTTAATTTTGGCTGCCTTTTTGGATAGGGCACGGCTGCGGGATCCTCACGTTTCGACGTACTTGGAAAAAGTGTATCCGCTGGCGAAGAAAAAAAAATTGAATCTCGCATTCTTCGATAGCTTAGGTTTTTATTGGTATGACCCCGTTGTCACCGCTTCTTTTTTCAAAGGGGTCACCACGGTGATAACGCCAGGCTCTCATCCCTCCTTTGTCTGCTTAAGCTGGATGCTTCCTTGTATACCCAAAAACTCAATGAATGGTGTGGTGAGAAACCAATATCCTTTTGGGCAAATGACCCCAAACTTAGCGGGCACCCCAAGCAACCACTTGATTGAGGTTTATCATAATGGCTGGTATCAAGAGCCAGGTCTGTATTTTTATGCCCTTAAAGGAACGGGCACCTTTCTGAATGTGGGTAAGACCCTTATTGCGCGTAATAAAGTCGATGCGCTGTCTAAGATGGGATTGTCGGACTCTAAAATACTGCAAACGTTAAGTTACCACATTGTCGAGTCTATTTATGTCCCAACCTATGATTATATCGCTGAATACGCAGATAAACACGAGATGACGTTTAATCAAGCGCTAAGTCTACTGATGAAAAAATCTCGGGAAGGCACCGATTACGCTGTTGATCGATTCAACGCAACCGCATCGGGTGATTATGTTTTGTACTTATTGGCTCGAAAAAAAGGGTACGATACGGTTCAGTTTACCAACCAAGCGAATACAAACGGGGGTTGGGCTTATGAAATTGTCGATGTACGGGCAAATAATGCCGATAGCCTAAAAGAGCGATGGATCAAAGAAAGAAAATATTTGTTTATTGCGGACCCATTTAATACCGAAAAAAATAAACCCTGTGAACTGCCTGTTCCGTTTGAAATGGTGCGATGTATGAATAAGAACTCCTCCGAAATCCGCCAGGTTTTCTTCAATGGATAATCAGCTGGTTATGGTACGCAAGCGCCCATTTTTGTTCTGATCGACAAACGGATTTTTCAATATTGTCCAGATTTAAAAAACCAGAGGATCTTCAAAATGCATTAACGGGGATATTTAATCAAGAGGTAAAAAAAATCGAACCAGTTGTTCCATTATTCGCCAAAGAATCCACTGTATCTTTCATTAACAACCGAGCTGAAAGAGCCTTGAGAATGGTTAGACTAAAACAGAAAGTATTGGTATACGTTAGAAAAAACTTTATGCAAAAGTTTATTGCCGAATTTACAAGCATCCCTAAACCAAGGATAGGAAAGGTTGCAATCCTTTGGTTGCTATGATCACTCAGACTACTGAAAGGTGAGAGTAGTTAAAAGGATAGTTGGGATCAGCCATTTGCCGAATCAATCGGTCGTAATCGCTCGTTAGACCGGCGAGAATTCCAATATGCCAAGAAAAATTTGCCAAATCTTATGTGTAGTCTATGATTAGTAAAGCTGAGTTTTTAGCGTGAAAATAGGTTGTCACCTAATCCAAACGCGCCAAAGGAGTGGAAAACATGATAGGGATTTTAAAATCAATAAGTCACAAGGTTCTTGTTGGTGTAGCATTGGCTAGCCTACTTATCGTAGCTAAAGCAGATGCCTCAAAGCAGGCTTCGCCAACCTTTCTTTTTACGCTGTATGCAAAAAAAGCATATCTAACCAACTGCAAGATGTTTACTTGTTTGCTCGTTTTTCCCAAAATGCACGTTACGAGGGTCTTTGCCATGAGCGATAAACCTTACCGAATTGCTAGGTTTATTTCTCCCCAAGAGCTCGGTGAGATTTGGCCTAAAGGAAAAATGAGTTTTGTCAAAGATTACCCCAATGCTGTATTGTCAGCCTATCAGAGCCCACCCATCATTGTGGTCGTGAAGCAACTTAAGGTCACTGACCGAGACTTTAGGCTTGTGGTCCAAATACTGGGTAAGCATCCTCAAAAATTTTCAAAGCCATTAATGGATGCGGTGTTGACGATTGACAACTATTCGCCACCCAATGGAATAGGCCCTCTTTTTCCGTGAAATAATTGACATAAACGTTTTAAGGAGACTCAATCATGAAAAAAATAATCACCGCAATAGCAGCATCTCTTTTGCTACTGATGGGTTCGCAGACTTGTCTGGCTAAGGATATACAAACAGTAGATGGGAAGAAGGTCAGTGTTAAAGAGATCAAACAAGCGTATGTACATGGAATGCAATTTCTGATTGTGCTTTCTGCAAAATCGGGTGAATTAGAGCAAACAA
>JBIKMG010000046.1:0-14471 GCA_044359385.1 Coxiellaceae bacterium | reverse complement strand
AAGAGCATCCCCATGAAATCATCTGTCAAAAAACGCTGGGGATTTTGTGCTATCAATCCCGGCGCTATGTGCGCGCTAAAGAAATCCTGTCGTCTGCTGTTCTTCAACATCCTTGCCGAGAGTCCCTAGAATTTCTAGCTTACGCGCATGCGGCAGAGGGCGAGTGGGAGCAATCTATCGTTTTCCTGAAGCAAGCCCTGAGCCTGTAATCAGCCCCTGTCAATGCGCGCATTCCTGGGGCCGATGAAAGCAAGAAAAAAGCGCTCAGTGTCTATAAGACAAACTATGGGCACTGTGAAATGCTTATCGCTTTGCAAAAGTAGCCTACGAAAAAATCAACTCAAAAAGAGGAGAGCGAAAATAAACTCCCCTCAAAAATTTCTACTTCTATTGACTTGTCTCGTATGGATAATACCCTAAAACCCCAGTGCCCACTTCTAAATTCGGATCCGATGGCGATTTGGCGCTCAACGGATTTCCCTTAAAAAAATGCTGACCGCTACCGGCACTGCCGTTTGTTTGCGCTACTGGGCCTGTCTCTATTTTTTTTAGAAATTCCTGCGTGAGCTGACGCTCTTTATAAGACGGCTCTCTTGTCTGATCATGACGCTGTGGCAGCTGGATTCCAAATGCCCCCTCTATTGTTGGGGTACCCGCTGCTGCCTTGCTCATGATATCTGCAAAAGCATTATCACTCATTTCAGGATCCCAAACACACCCTTCTTTAGTTAATTGACCGCCTTTAACTTTCATAAAAAAGCTCCTTACGTTAAGTTAGCCCATACATACTTAGACAAGAAGAGTACACGTCGTTTTTATTAAAGCATGCTTAAAGGGGGGTTCCCGAGGGCTCGAAAATGAGATGTCACCCCAGGAGTCCTGTTTTTACATGGAAAAAACGACCCCTTCCTTTTTCCCAGGATCGATCATTGCGCCTTATGCCTCTACCGCTTCCTTTTTTTTATCTTTAGATATCACATTACCCTCTAAGAATTCTGGCAAAAGCTCTTGTATGAATCGAGAGACTGTTTCGGCCATTAAAAAGAAATCCGTTGCCTGGCGATCCTCTTCTGTTTCTGTTAACACATCTTTAGCCGTTTCTCGAACCGAATCATGAAACTTAACAGCCGCAATTGTTAAGTCTTGACGTAACTGACATTGAATTTGTTCGCGCCAATTAACCCCAAGCTGAATCACTTGGCTCCCTTCTGACAGGAGTTTTTGCAGCGCTTCGGTGCCCAAATCCTTGCGTGTAAAACGAACGACTCCTTTATTTTCATCGCCCTCACAAACCACACAATTATCAGCAAGCGAAAAACAATCGGGATACTGCTGTTTGCGCAGCCAGTGCGTCATGACAGCTGCGGGAGACTGTAATGCGTAAGGTGCTATTTTTTGCTCTGGAAAAATCTTATGGAAATATAAGAAAAGTTTTTCTAGATCCTTGGTAACCGTGGAGCTCACTATCAACTCACTTCGGTTAGTATCAAAATACCCGTATACCCGAGAGGACGTGACGAAGGCTTGCGACAAAAGCGTATAGTAGAGCTCCTCTTTCATTCGTTGCTTTTCGTCTTTGTATAGCTTACGCCCTTGAACCGCTTCAAGATTTGCGACTTGCTCTGCATGCTGTTCATTCAATACTGTTGCTGGCAAAACTTTTTTTTGAATTTTTAAACAAAACAAAAAATATCCCTCTGCACTATGAACCAACGGAGCATCTTCACCGCCAATGGGTGGAATAAATCCTGCTGAAAAAGGCGTTACTTTCGTGCAAGGAAAAAAAGGATAGGAACTCAACGCCTCAGAAAATGCAACACAGTCGGAAGAAAAAGGGGCGGAAAGAGAGAACAAATTCAAATTTTTAAACCACATATTACATTCCTTATTGGAGCTATTTCGCTAGAAAAACAGTATCTATGAAAGACTATTTTCTTGCAAGCATCCACATTGAATAACTAAAATTTTCAACAAAAATCAAACAGCGTATCTCTCGTTAGCTGGGGTGAACAATAAACTGGAAGTACTCAGATATCCCGATACTTTGCTGGATTTTTGCATTTTCTCCCATTATCTTTTGTCAAAACTAAACACCCCTCACAGGCCACCTGATTCATCCGGGGATGCCGCTTGAATAATAATCGGGAAAACACAAGAAAACGTAGAGCCTTTACCTAAACTACTTTCAATTCTCAATTCGGCATCGTGACGAAGTAACACATGTTTAACAATCGCCAAACCTAAGCCCGTCCCACCCCCAGAATGGTAGGGCCGTGACTGATCTACGCGATAAAACCGCTGTGTTATCTTATCCAAATGCTTGCTAGCGATACCTGAACCCGTATCTTTCACACGAAAAAAACTGCTCTTTCCTTCTTTATACCAGCTAACGGTTATAACCCCTGGTTTGGGTGTATGACGAACCGCATTATAAATTAAATTCGAAAACAAACTTCTCAGCTCCATGGGGTGACCATGCAGCAATAAGTTCTCATCAATTTCCAAAACGAACTCATGCCCATTTTGACTTAACCGTTTAGCATCCTCAACAATATCCCCTATCAAGCCGCTCATCTGAACTGTCTCATGCGTTGACAAATCCGGCTCATCGTCTTCTAAACGAGACAGCAAAAGCACTCCGTTAATCAATGTCTCCATGCGATGACACTGCACACTCATCTGGTCCAGTACGGTTTTCTCTTGTCCCACCAGTGCTTCTGGCTGCTCAGAAAGAAGCTCTAAATAACCTCGAAAAACAGTTAAGGGTGTTCGCAACTCATGTGATACATTACCGATAAAATCCTTACGCATCATTTCTGCTCTGCGCTGCTGGGTTACATCTTGAATTGTTAGGAGTTGTTTTTTATCCTGATATTGAATCAGTGAAAGCAATAAGTTTAGGCTTTTTCTACCACTTTTCTTCAGTATGGTTATCTGTTCATCCGGAGCCAAGAACAAACGCCTGAGACCTGCGCCTTTTAATACATCTCGGATAGAAAGACCAACATGTTCCTTTCTCAAAGCCAACAAATGCTTAGCAACCGTGTTCCACCACAAAATAATTGCGTTCTCATCCAACACAACAATGCCTTCGACTAAAGCGTTAGCTAACTCCTGCTCTTTTGAAAAAGCGCTCTTCTCTACTTTAGTCACCACCAACCTCTTTCGAAAAACGATAACCTCTACCATGGATGGTTTGTAAAAAGCGATCATATCCATGAGGCGCTAAGCGTTGACGCAAACGACGAATATGAACATCAACGGTTCGTTGGTCCAAATACGCGCTAACACCCCAGACATGAGATAATAATTCATCGCGCGAATACACTCGATTTTGGTGTGTCGCAAAAAAAACTAACAAGCGGTATTCTAATGGCCCAAGCTTTACACTCTGCCCCCCCACAATGACCTGCTCGGCTTCCGTTTCAATGCGTAAACCATCTACCTGTATTACGCCAGTCGGGTCTTTCAGCGGGCCTCTTCTTAAGACCGCTTGAATTCTTGCAATCAATTCTCGAGGTGAAAACGGCTTAACCATATAATCATCGGCACCGGCTTCTAAGCCCTGCACTTTATTTTCTTCTGTTGCGCGCGCTGTCAATAGAATAATAGGGATATGCTTGGTTAGGCGATCGCGCTTCAGTTGTTTTGTATATTCCACCCCAGAAACACTTGGGAGCATCCAATCCAATAAAAAAAGATCCGGCAAGCCCAATGCAACATGGCGCTTCGCATGCTTAACACTTTTTGCCTCTATCACCTGAAAATTTGCCGCAGTCAAGGCGATTTTTAACATCAGACGAATAGCTTCTTCATCTTCTACCAATAAAATTTGCGTCTTTTTTTTTGCTTTCATCGTATATCCGTCGAACAACGTATGGTGAGCATACCGTCGTTTATTTTTCGTCAATCTGATTCGCCAAAAACTGCTAATATCTCTTTGTGGACATCACCTCTTGCACTAACCTTTCATTTCACCAAAAAAATCTTCATTGGTTTTCGTACGCTTCAACCGATCAAGCAAAAACTCACTCGCTGCAATTTCATCCATTGGATGCAAGACCTTACGGATAATCCAACGTTTTTTAAGCTCTGCTGGCGTCATCATGAGCTCTTCACGGCGCGTACCGGATCGTCGAATATTGATGGCTGGAAACACGCGCTTCTCAGCGATCCTGCGCTCTAAGTGGGCCTCCATGTTTCCAGTTCCTTTAAACTCTTCGAAAATAACTTCATCCATCTTAGAACCCGTTTCAACTAACGCTGTTGCAATAATCGTTAAACTGCCTCCTTTTTCAATATTTCTAGCTGCACCGAAAAATCGCTTAGGTCGCTGCAACGCAGCCGCATCCACACCACCGGTTAACACCTTTCCAGAAGACGGAGCAACCGTGTTGTATGCACGCGCTAAACGCGTAATCGAATCTAATAAGATAACAACGTTCTCACCTTGCTCCACTAAGCGCTTTGCCTTCTCTATCACTATCTCTGCTACTTGTACATGACGAGATGCCGGCTCATCGAAGGTACTCGCGACAACTTCGCCTCGAACCGAACGAGTCATCTCCGTTACCTCTTCAGGTCGCTCATCAATGAGCAACACAATTAATTTACACTCGGGATGATTGGCTGCAATAGAGTGTGCAATGTTTTGCATCATCATGGTTTTACCCGCTTTGGGTGGGGAAACAATTAAACCCCGCTGACCTTTGCCAATGGGCGATACTAAATCTAAAATGCGCGCTGTAATATCTTCCGTGCTGCCGTTACCTACTTCCATGCCTAACATTTCGGTAGGAAAAAGTGGGGTTAAATCTTCAAATGGCTGTATCCTTTTCGCATTATCTGGATGATGGAAATTCACCTCATCGACTTTAACCAGCGCGAAATAACGCTCGTTATCCTTAGGGGCTCGAAGATCTCCAGACACGGTATCACCTGTACGCAAACTAAACCGTCTAATTTGCGTTGGAGAAAGATAAATATCACAAGGCCCAGGCTGATAAGATGCATACGGATTTCGTAAAAAACCAAAGCCATCTTGAAGGATTTCAACAACACCCTCACCTAAAATTCGATTTTTACTGAGTCCATGCTTCTTAAGAATAGAAAAAATAAGCTCTTGCTTACTCATCCGAGAGCCTTCTATCTCTTTCTCTTTTGCGAGCTCCATTAAGTCACTCAACGACATCTTATTTAACTCATTGATACGTAATGGCGGCTCTGTCCCTGTTATCTCTAACTCCTCTTCCATTTCAAAATCATCTCTATGATCCTGATGGCCTGGGCGACGTTGGTTATGCCTGTCTGGACGTTGCTGTTGCTTGTGGTTACGCAGCGAGTTATGTCCATTCCCCGCTGAAGATGAGCCTTCCTTTTGGCTTTGTTTATTTTGTCCTGGATTGCTTTGACCGGAATGACCTTGCCCTGGATGAGGTTGCCCTGGATTGCTTTGACTGGGATGAGGTTGCCCTGGATTATTATTACGCGCTATTTTTGTTCTTGGGATACGGGAACGAAGCCTTGGTCGCATTAACCGAACGGAACGCTCTTTGTGTTGAGCCCCCCCTGCATCAGAGGGAGAAGAAAGTGGTGGCTCTGAAGGCAGCGTTGTTTCTGGTTTTTTAAAGTCTTGGTCGGATTCGTGGGAAGTCATCTTATTATTGTTTCCTGTCGTTAGTAACGGTCATAAAGCATCTAAAATAGAAAAAAGTGAGTCGTTATTGACTCCCTCTCATAGGTGCTCATCTACCCATTTTTCTAGAACAACTTTATTCACGCCACCCCCAACATGGGTAGCGATTACTTCTCCATTTTTAAACAGAAGCAGGGTCGGAATTCCACGGATGCCATATTTTTGAGGGGTGACTGAGTTTTCGTCTACATTCAGTTTATAGACTTGAACAGCTTTTTTTGCATAATTTTCTGCAAAGAGGGCAACATGCGGCATAATCATCTTACAAGGCTGGCACCAAGGCGCCCAAAAATCCACTACGACAAGATCAGCAGATTGCAATACATCTCGCTCAAAAGAAGCATCACTCGTTATTTTTACTAAATCAGACATTCACATCTCCATTGATAGTGTTAATACAGGGGGGTAATCAGATTGCTTTTTGCAAATTGTTTTCAACTTTAATTTTTAGGAAGCGGAAAACATGCAAGTGCGCTGCGAATAAACGCGGCATAGAACAAAAAAGTGTGATTACGCTAATGGTAGCAGCGAACCACGCGGATTGCAAGCCTATTTAATTCATTAAAATCAAGGGGCTACCACCCACCGAATATTGTCACATTAATTAATTGCAACAATATCAATGCAAATAAGGCTGAAAAATCAATTCCACCGAGTGGGGGGATATAACGCTTAAAGACATTTAACAATGGGTCTGTCATTCGACAAAGCAATGGGAATAGGGGAGAGTGGGTTGCATTTGGAAACCAGCTAATAATCGCTCGAATTAAAATAGCGAAGAAAAATAAATAGATGACTTTTTTTGCTAAAAACGCGATGGCTTGCAAAAAAACCAAAAACGCCAACCACTGTGTCGATGCATTCTTCGCGGCGTGAAGCACGCCTGAAAACGGGACACCTTGCATAAAACCCAACAATTCTCCCAACAACCAAACACCCAGACATGAGAAAACAATCAGCCACAAAGATAATGCTAAGTCAAAACGCAACCAATGCCTGAGCTTCAGATATTTTCGAGTCGGCCTCACCAACCACTCCGTCAATCGCAACAACAGCTGTGACACTGGATTGAAGTAACTAGCGCCACATCGCTGTAAAACCAATCGCAATAATAAGATCCAAATCCAAAAATCCAGCGTAATACCGACTAAAAAACTTAATCCTCGCAATAATGCATTCATACTACCGACCCACCTCTTTTTCCAAACAAAGCTTGCCCCACTCTAATCCAGGTTGCACCCGCTGCAATCGCCAATGAAAAGTCTCGCGACATCCCCATAGACAACGTATCTAAACAGTACCCTTCTTTATTTAATTCGCACAAGAGGCTTGCCAATTTTTGATAGTTGGCAGACACCTGCTCTAGCGACTCATCGGCCTTTAATATGGTCATCAATCCTCTTAAACACAAATGAGGTAGACGACTGACCCTCTCACACAGTGCTGCAACATCACCGACAGAAACACCTTCTTTTTGAGAGTCATTCGATATATTCACTTGCACACAAACCTGTAAGGCGGCCAACGTTGTCTTCCCTCGCTTCTGACTCAACAAAAGGGCTATTCTCTCGCTATCTATTGCATGAACCCAAGAAAAATTTTCCGAAACTGCTTTTGCTTTTCTTGCTTGAATATGCCCTATAAAATGCCAAGTAATCGCTGAGCCACGCAATTCGCGCTGTTTTTGCAGCGCTTCTTGCACATAATTTTCCGCAAAATGATGCTGCCCCAGATGATACAGTCGCAACATAGATGAAACTGATTGCGACTTACTCACGGCCAAAAGCCCAACAGAGCCTGGCTTTCGCCCCGACTCTTTTTCGGCTTTAGCCATCATGTCCTGAATAGCAAAATACGCCTCTTTCCACACGATGCTCATTTTTTACAAAGACTCTGGGCCCGCATTTTTAACCGCATCTGAAACAGAAAACCGTTTAAAGTTTTCTTTAAATTTTTCGATCAGCGTATTCGTTTTTTCGATCAGCGCCGCGCCATCTCCCCAATTTTTTCTGGGATCCAACCATTTTGAATCGACTCCTGGCACGTGGCTTGCCAATTGAAAGCCAAAACCTGGCATTATTTCACCGAGTTCTAATGTCCCCTCAATAATCGATGTCACGACGGCCCGTGTAACAGGAATAGCAAACCGCGACCCACCCAAACCATAAGAACCACCTGCCCAACCCGTATTAACCAAGTAAACAGGGCTATCCGTTTCAGCCACTCGTTTCATCAATAAATCTGCATAAGTCGAAGCTGGCCTTGGAAAAAATGGAGCACCAAAACACGTGCTAAAGGTAGATTTAACACCGGGAGCAGCGCCCATTTCAGTTGATCCCACTAAAGCTGTGTAACCACTTAGAAAATAGTATGCCGCTTGCTCTGAACTTAGACGTGCAACAGGTGGCAATACACCATATAAATCGCATGTTAAAAAAATCACTGCGCTGGGTGTATCGCCTGTGTTTTTTAGCACGCGCTTTTCTATATGGGTGAGCGGATATGCGGCACGCGAATTCGACGTTAAGGAATCATCGGTATAATCTGGTTTTTTATTCACATCCAACACCACATTTTCCATAATAGCGCCTTTTTTTATTGCCTGAAAAATAACTGGTTCTCGCTGTGGAGACAGATCAATGCATTTCGCATAGCAACCGCCTTCAAAATTAAAAACGCCCTCGCGCGCCCAACCATGCTCATCATCACCAATTAAGAAACGATCCGGATCTGCAGAGAGCGTTGTTTTTCCTGTTCCAGACAGCCCAAAAAACAAGACCAAGTTGGAACCGTCTTCATTCGCATTAGCGGCGCAATGCATGGGCAAAACATCGACTTGCGGCAAAATAAAATTCAAAACGGTAAACATCGATTTCTTCATTTCTCCCGCATATGGCATACCCATGAGCAAGACGGCTTTTTGAGAAAAGTTAATCATGACTACGCCATCGCTGTTAACTCCATCTGCTTTAGGGTCTGTATGCAAATTCGGTGCACTTTTAATTTTCCATGCACCTAATTGTCCTTCCTCCGTGTCATCTATGAATAACACTTTTGCAAACAGCTGGTGCCAAGCAAGTTCGGTTTCAACCTCAACAGATAAGCCGAGCTTCGTATTTTGACCTACTCGATAGTGCCCTAAAAAACTTTCTCGCCTAGATAGATATTCTGTCGCCCTTGCCCAAAGAACAGAAAAAATCTCTTGTGAAATAGGTTGATTAACGGTTCCCCAGTCCACCGTCATTTCTGTCAGCGCATCTTTTACTATATAACGGTCCTTCGGCGAGCGGCCTGTGCGCACACCGGTAGTGGCTACTGTAGCGCCGTTGTCAGCAAGTGTCGTTTCGGCACGCTCGAGAGAAGCTTCAATGAGCTTGTGTGATGAAAGGTTGGTATAAGTTGGGGCTTGCGTTTGAGCATTCATTCAGTTCTGTCCTCATATGATTGGAAGGCTCGAAAATTATCGCAAATCTGGTAGGGATTGAACAGCTTTTCTGATATGCTAATTTGGTGGCCAATTTATTTCATTAACATCCTGCCACATGGTGCGATAAACGTTAGGAGCTTCTTCATAATGGCGAGATCCATCTCGAAACTAATCGGTCACTTACTCGTTGCAACACCCAGTTTGATCGACACACACTTCTCTAAAAGTGTTATTTATATTTGCGAACATGACGAAAAAGGCATTCTCGGCATCATGATTAACAAACCACTTGGAATCCCCATACAACGTATTTTTGATCAGTTGGGCATTGATGCACAGAGCAATAACTCTGACCCTGGTGATCCCCATCGCCAAGATGTTATGATGGGAGGCCCCGTCGAAACTGACCACGGTTTTATCCTTTACCACAGGTCAACGCCCTCTAACTCGATTCAAATATCCGACTCCCGTGCGTTACTCAGTGAGATTGCTCAAGGGAAAGGCCCCGAAAGATTCATTGTATCCTTGGGTTATGCGGGCTGGGAGCCAAAACAACTAGGAGAAGAAATTCGCCGCAATGACTGGTTAGTTGTTCCTATCTCGGACACAAACAGCAAAGCACTGCTATTCGACACCCCTGCAAAAGACCGCTGGAATACGGCGATCAATCTGCTTGGTTACCCGCCCCATGCTATCAGCACTCAGGTAGGCCATGCCTAGTATAAAAGATGAAGATTTTATACTAGGCTTTGATTTTGGCATGCGCCGAATTGGTGTCGCTGTTGGGACTCGTGAATCCAAACTAGCTCGGCCATTGGTGTGCTTACGCGCAGAGAATGGCGTCCCTATCTGGGATGATATCCTAAAGTTGATCCCTGTCTGGGAGGTCCGGTGCTTAATTATTGGTTTGCCACTCAACATGGATGGAACGAAACAAAACACAACCTTCGCTGCTAAACGCTTTGCTAATAAACTGGCTGAAAAAAGCCGACTCCCTGCCTATTTGGTCGATGAGCGGCTCACATCCGTGGAGGCTCGCCTAACCATTAGAGAGCAACAACTCTCTTTTGACGTCGATAGCTACAGTGCTAAACTCATCTTAGAGCAATGGTTAAGGAGCGATGAGGAAACATGGGTACGATCCAATTAGCAAAGGACCTTCCACGTCATATACTGGACATACGCTCTCTCGGAAAATCGGGAATTGAGCAAATAATTTCAGCGAATGAGCCTGATATTTCTGAAAAAGGCGACAACGTTGCGCTCTTATTTTTTGAGAGCAGTACGCGGACTCGCCTGTCTTTTGAGTTGGCCGCTTTGAACTTGAACTGCCGGATAATAAGTCCCAACTTGGAGACCTCGTCTATACAAAAAGGGGAGACAGCTCTGGATACGGTAACGACTGTCGCAGCCATGGGTGTTGACCAAATCATATTAAGATCCCATGAGAATGGGTTTTCTGCACGAGCAGCCGCAGCATTGGGTGATAGCTGCCGCATCATCAATGCTGGAGATGGCACTAACCAGCATCCTTCGCAAGCATTGACGGATTTGTATATACTAAAAAAACATTGTCCGGTTGCATGGCCTGACCTGAAGGTTGGCATTGTTGGCAACATCTCTCACTCTAGGGTTGCCAATTCTCTGATCGATGGTTTATCGCTAGTGGGAGCCCAGTCACTTCACTTAATTGGCCCTGAATCGTGGCTGCCTAGAAAAAAACCTGATTTTGCTCGTTGCTTTGACCAGCTAGAGGAAGGGCTTCGGGGCTTACATGCCATCATCGTGCTTCGCCCTCAGTGGGAAAGAATACAAAACATCACGCATGATCAAATTATGTCCTTGCAAGCTGATTTTCAGCTACAAAATAAGCATCTCCAGTTGATGGCCCCAAATGCTATCTTGCTACACCCAGGACCCGTGCTCTGGGGTAAGGAAATTTCGACTGAGCTTATGCACAACAACTCCGTAAAAATAAAGGAACAAGTCACTGCTGGAGTCACTATTCGAAAAACCTTGCTCGGAATAAATAGACCGAAATAACACACCGACGCCAAAGCGTGCTCGGTAAGCACAGGAAATCTACGCCATAGGAAGCGGTTACTGATTTATGTCTGGATAAGTTATCCACAGTTGAGTAGAATGGCCTCTCAATTGTATTGTGCCTGCTTTCTGTAGCGCATAAAGGAGACTCACCGTGTCAGTGCCCTCTGCAAATTCACCTCATTTGTCTGTGCCAAACGACGCAGACACACCTAGCGCAAGCTCGCCGACCCTTTGGGATGAATGTTTAAACTACCTCCGTGATGAAATTCCTTCACAAGAGTTCAACACGTGGATTCGCCCCCTACATTCCGTACAAAAAGAAGCCGGCAGCCTCCGATTGCTCGCGCCTAACCGATACTTTATCGACTGGATCACTGATCGCTACTTAGATCGAATCAACGAGCTGCTGGCTGAACTTTCAGAAAACGAACCCCCTAAATTAAGTTTAGAAATCGGCAGCAAAACAAAGCAAAGCGCACCTCTCTCCCATACAACCTCCTCACCTTCAGAACCTATTCAGAAAAGCATCGTCTTCAATGACGGCCGACCTGTCACGAATAGCAATTTAAATAAAAACATGACGCTTGAGTCCTTTGTCAAAGGCCAATCCAACCAAATAGCACTAACCGCGGCGATGCATGTTGCCAAAAATCCTGGGCAAACCTATAACCCGCTCTCTATTTATGGGGGTGTCGGTTTAGGGAAAACACATTTGGCGCAAGGTATCGGACATCATGTTCTCCAGCAGAACCCATCGGCTAAAGTATTGTACTTACACTCTGAGCGCTTCGTTGCTGATATGATCAAAGCCTTGCAAAGAAATGCGATGAATGAATTCAAGCGGTATTACCGAAACATTGATGTCCTAATCGTTGACGATATCCAGTTTTTTGCAGGAAAAGAGCGTTCACAAGAAGAGTTTTTTCATACCTTCAACGCTCTGCTCGATGCCCAGCAACAAATTGTTTTGACTTGCGATCGCTTCCCCAAGGAAATCAGTGGCCTGGAGGAAAGGCTGAAGTCTCGCTTTGGGTGGGGATTAACCGTCGCTGTCGAACCTCCCGAGCTTGAAACTCGAATTGCCATTCTAAAAGCCAAAGCAACGCAATCCCATACACCGATTCGAGATGAGGTTGCTTATTTCATTGCAAAAAATATTCAATCCAACGTTCGTGAGTTAGAAGGTGCGCTTAAGCGTGTCATTGCGAATGCCCATTTCACCGGCAATGAAATTACCGTTGAGTTTGCACGTGACGCTCTGAAAGACTTGCTAACCCTACAAGCCAAACTCGTTACTATTGAAAACATTCAAAAAACCGTTGCCGATCATTACAAAATTAAAGTCTCCGATTTACTTTCCAAGCGACGAAGTCGCTCTATAGCAAGACCCAGACAAATAGCCATGGCTCTTGCTAAACAACTGACCACGCACAGCCTACCTGAAATTGGTGAAGCCTTTGGCGGGCGAGATCACACTACCGTCATTCATGCTTGCCGAAAAATAGAGGAACTCCAAGGAATCAACATCGAAATTCAAGAGAACTTCAAAATATTACTTCGCATATTGTCGGCATAGTCGCCGCAGAAAATTCATGTGCCTATAACAATGCGGATTCTAACGCAACCAAACCGAACAATGCACCTAGACACTCACCTATTCGCATGTACTGCTGCCTTTTTCAACCCCTCTTTGCTATCACCAGGCCAGGAAATACCGTATTCACGAGAGCCCCCGTTAATTAGCCCAGTGAAATTCAAGCTGTGTATACTTTCTTGCATTTCAGTCTAATTCCTTTAATATCAAGAACAATTAGATTCTTAGTTTTTCTGCCGTTAACCGGTTCGGTGCTCGACAACAAAAGGAAGTCTCATGGAAGCTCAACTTACCCAGCTAAAAATAACATGCGAAGATGTCATGAAGGCATTGCAAAAAGTCATTGGTGTGGTCAAAGAAAAGCAAACCATGCATATATTATCTAATGTACTCATTGATGTTGTTGATAACAAAATGTCCATTACCGGAACAGACTCTGAGGTGGAATTAAAAGCCGAAACGGAGCTCATCAATGCTGGGGCTATCACGAACCTCTGCATCACGCTTCCCGGCCGAAAATTGGCCGAAATTTGTCGCGCACTGCCACACAGTGCTGCCATAGAGCTTTACCACGAGGCTGATCGCGTTATCTTACGATCTGGAAAAAGTCGCTTCACCTTAACAACGCTGCCTGCTGAAGATTTTCCAATGATCGAGCAAACCGAAACAAGCAAGCACTTCTCCATCTCTCAAGGCAACCTGCGAGAACTGCTGCAACAAACGGCTGCTTTTATGGCTCAGCAAGATGTTCGCTATTACTTAAATGGGCTATTGTTGACTACTAAAAACAAGGAGCTCATCACTGTAGCAACGGATGGCCACCGCTTAGCAAAGTCCTCGACCTCCCTAGCTGCCGGAGGAGCTCAAGATCTGTTTATTATTGTGCCCAGAAAAGGTGTTTTGGAGCTCATGCGCCTACTGGCCGATGATCCTGACGAGGTGAATGTATCCATTGGGAAAAACTATATTTCTGTTCAGCACCCTACCTTTTCATTTGTTTCTCGGTTGATTGAGGGTAAGTTTCCTGACTTTGAGCGCGTTATCCCTAGCTCAGCCTGTCTAACAACGCAAGTGGATAGGGATGCCCTCAAAGAATCTCTTCAACGAGTCATGATTTTGTGTAGTGAAAAATATAAGGCTATCCGCTTTCAGTTTCGCAAAAATAATTTACGCATTTTAGTTAGCAACCCGCAACAAGAGTCTGCTGAAGATGCCTTAGGGATCAACTACGCTGGGGAAGACATTGATATTGGCTTCAATATTAAATATTTAATGGATATGCTCAACACTATTTCACCCGGTCCTGTTCAGATCTCTTTTAGTAATACCGATCAAAGCGTGCTTTTTGAGTCCCTGGCAGATCCTCAGCAAAAAGAATCTAATGCTAAAAGTCTCTTTGTCATCATGCCCATGCGACTCTAGTCTTTACGCATGCCCACAATACAATCACTTCACATAGCCCGATTCCGTAACCTATCTCATGTACACTTACGTAGCCTAGGCCCCGTTAACCTTTTCTGGGGAAACAATGGCAGCGGAAAAACATCGCTACTCGAAGCAATCTACTTCGCTGGAACCGGCCGTTCCTTTCGAGGAACCAGTGCTGAGCATATCATCGAGCACGGTAAAGAAACATTTCATCTAAGCGCAACGGTATCGACAGCGCAATCGCTCATCCCCTTGGCCATACAGCGCGGAGCTGAATCAAG
>JBIKMG010000045.1:0-14657 GCA_044359385.1 Coxiellaceae bacterium | reverse complement strand
AACAGCTTTGAACCCGATTAAAAAATCCTGCGGAACAATTATCTATTCCTTCTCGTAACTTATCTTTTATCGCTGCCACAGCATTAGCCTGGCCAGCTTTATCCAATCGAGACACGACGTCACACAACCGAGACAACTCTTGTTTGAGGTTTTCTTTTGACAAATAGTCTGACGATGGGCCAATGAATCGATCTAAGCTGGAACCAGTCAAGCCTAAAATGTCTGCCATTTCTGATATTTCATAGCTCTTTGTATCGGGTGGAACTTCAAAAACATAGGGGGCACGGAATAACACGGGATGCATTAGAGAGTGAGGTATAATTAAATCTCGTGCTGGTGCTCTCTGATCTTGCATATAGGTACCTCTTTATATAAACATTGACTTCATTATACTTAAAGGGACGTTCGATGAGAAGAAGTGAGTCGACGTAATGGGTTAAGCCTGAATCACCTTATTCACCAAAGACTACTTATGCTAACTCATCAAAGACCTTGTCACTCCTATTTTTTAAATACATCCGAATTTATTTTTTCATTTTCTTTGCTTCATAGATCGTTCTATATGCAAGCTTAACTCACTTTAGCGAAAAGGATCTGTAAGATGCCAATCATCTCACGCAATTAAGTCTATCGATTGAATTTTATGATTCAATTGAATCCATGGAAACGTGCTCACTCTATGTTGCTTACAATAGGCCTAGAAAAACTAATTTTCTTCTTCTACCTGGGCAACCAACTGAACAACGGCCATCGGTGCACAATCACCTGAGCGAAAGCCTGATTTCAACACACGCAAGTAACCACCGGGACGATTCGCATTACGTGGCCCTATATCAGAAAACAACTTAGCTACTGCTTTCTTATTGCCTAACCTTGAGAAAGCCAATCGACGATTGGATACGCTATCTTTTTTCGACAACGTAATTAATGGCTCTAAGTGTCGACGCATTTCTTTTGCTTTTGCAAGCGTTGTTGTTATCAGCTCATGCTCTACCAAAGAAATACTCAAGCTTTTCATCAGTGCTTTTCGTTGGTCGCTGGGACGGCCTAATGTACGTCTATTTTTTCTATGATTCATAACTTTTTCCCCTCTATCGGTGGTCTACTAGGTCTTCTGGCGGCCAACCTTCAACAGTCATGCCGAGGCTCAAACCTCTCATGGCCAACACCGCTTTAATTTCTGTCAGTGATTTTTTACCTAGGTTGGGTGTCTTCAACAAATCATTCTCTGTGCGCAATACTAAATCACCAATATAATAGATGTTCTCTGCTTTCAAACAATTTGCTGCACGAACAGTGAGCTCTAAGTCATCTACTGATCTAATCAAAACTGGATCAACGGTATTGTCTTTTCGTGATTTTCCAGCGGTCTCGCCCGTATCTAAATCGACAAATACGGACAACTGTTGCTGAAGAATAGTTGCAGCACGTCTAATAGCCTCTTTGGGATCCAATGTACCATTCGTCTTTAAATCAATGATGAGCTTATCTAGATCTGTTCTATTCGCTACCCGAGCATTATCTACTGAATAGGAAACACGGACGACTGGGCTATACGCAGCATCTAAGTACATACTGCCAACTTCTATTAATTCTGTTTCCTGCTTTTTAGAGGCAGCGGTTACATAACCTCGCCCAACTGCAACTTCTAATGTTGCCTCAAACTCTGCGCCATCCGATAAGTGCGCGATGTGATGACTGGTATTTGCAATACTAACGCCTGATTCAGGCAAAATATCAGCTGCAGTCACTACACCAGGCCCTGTCTTCTTAATAATTAACGTCGCACTATCGCGATCCTTAAGTGAAATAGCCAAGCGCTTGATATTAAGAATAATATCAACAACATCCTCTCTGACACCTTCCAGTGAACTGTATTCATGCTGGACACCTTTAATCTTAACTTTCTCTACCGCAACCCCTGGCATAGAAGAGATCAAAATGCGGCGCAGTGCGTTACCTAACGTATGGCCATAACCAGGCTCAAGTGGCTCAAGGACAACTCTAAAATGATTATTGTCTTTTGACTCTACCTGAATTTGCTCGGGCCTTAAAAAATTTTTATAAGCTTCTAACATTGTACTACCTCTATTTGGAATAAAGCTCAATCACTAAATTAACTTTGAATTCAGCGGGCAACTCAGTCACATCAGGAATCGAAACTATTGAACCACTCAGTTCTGCTCGATCTACATTAATCCAACTCATTTCTTGTCGTTGCGCAGCCAACTCAAGCGCTGCCTTAATACGTAGCTGCTTTTTCGCTTTTTCACGTATAGAAATAACATCACCGACGGCTATTTGATATGAAGCGATATTGACCGCTACACCATTCACCAAAACAGCCTTATGCGAAACCAGCTGCCTTGCTTCTGCACGTGTTGCTGCAAAACCCATACGATAAACAACATTGTCGAGTCTTTTTTCCAGCATAATCAATAGGTTGTCGCCTGTTGATCCTTTTTTATTGTCTGCTTTTTTGTAATAGGTATGGAATTGTTTTTCCATCACACCATAGTAACGACGCAACACCTGCTTCATGCGGTGCTGTGTATTGTATTCACTCGGCTTACTTCGACGTTCCCAGTGTTGCCCAGGCGTCTTATCAAATTGGCACTTGGTTTCTATCGATCGAAAACCAATTGTACCTAAGTCAGTTCGCTCACGACGAGCAACTTTACACCTTGAACTACCACCCCACGCTTTTCTTGCAGCTGAACTATTTGCCATCTTATATCTCCTTCAACCTTAAATGCGACGCTGTTTCTTGCGCTTGCAGCCATTGTGGGGGTCGGGAGTACAATCTGTAATCTCCGTCACTTCTAAACCAGCGGCATGAAGAGCGCGTGACGCTGACTCTCGTCCTTGACCTGGACCTGAAATTCTAACAGCAACGCATTGCAGCCCATGTTGCTCTATTGCTTTCTTAGCGGCCATTTCAGCTGCCGTTTGCGCTGCGTGAGAGGTTCCCTTACGAGCACCTTTAAATCCTGCCATTCCAGCACTCGCCCAGGCAATAATATTCCCCTGCGCATCACTGATACTAATTTTTGTATTTGAAAAAGAAGCGCTAATATGTGCTACGCCTTCTCGAACCACTCGTGCTCGTTTTACTGCCATCTAAAATCTCTCCTCTGTTTATCCGCTAAACCTGCTTTTGCTTTCTACGGCCTTTTCTTGTTCTTGCATTCGTTTTCGTACGCTGCCCACGAACGGGTAAGTTATTGCGTAACCGCTTCCCTCTGTAGGAAGCAATCTGCTGAAGTCGCTTAATAGCTAATGCTTTTTCTCTGCGAAGATCACCCTCAACGACATATTTAGCAATAGCCGTACGCAAACTTTCAAGCTCGTTTTCAGTCAACGCACTTATTTTAACGTCAGGATTAATCCCACACTCGACACAAAGAGAGTGAGAAGTCGGCCTTCCTATGCCATATATGTATGTCAGTGAAACCCA
The DNA here is from genome assembly GCA_044359385.1 of Coxiellaceae bacterium. Classification (GTDB taxonomy): domain Bacteria; phylum Pseudomonadota; class Gammaproteobacteria; order JAJRRL01; family JAJRRL01; genus JBIKMG01. Next base: position 11,200 of record JBIKMG010000045.1, on the reverse strand, counting down.
CACATGCTTATGATCGGGTATGTTAACACCTGCTATTCTCGCCATTTCCAAAAATTCCCCAAAAAATCGCTAAGACTAGCGAAAAACACACAAGAAATCAAGGCTTACTAGCCCTAGTTTCCTTCTCTTACCTACCAGCAATTTCCATTAATCTGCAAATACCTGCCTTTAACTCATCTCAGTGAAAAAGCTCATCTTCCGTACGCATGTGTTTTCTATACACAGTGCGAACTTTTCGCGAACTTATCCCTAACCTTGGCTCAAAACGAAATATTCTCTAACAGCCCATCTTGCTCATTGGCAATGACTGCCCAGATACCCTAGTCAGTCATTGCCACGATCTACTCCTCATCACTGCTCAATTGGTGAGGTTCTAACCTTGACGTTGCTTATGTTTTTTATTTTCACAAAGAACACGTACAACCCCTTTTCTTTTTACCACTTTGCAGTTATCACAAATTTTCTTAACTGACGCTCGCACTTTCATTTTGCGCTCCTAAATTTATCATTGCCTTAAAAGGCCTTTTCTGCCTTTATCCTTATACCATCTGTCCCTTAAATGAGCCTGGATTTGCGAGGTAAAGTCCATAACCGCAACGACTACAATTAATAAAGATGTCCCACCAAAGTAGATAGGAACATGCCAAAACTTCATCAAAACTTGAGGCAACAAGGCTACCAATGTTAGATAAATAGCGCCCACCACCGTTAAACGATCCATCACTTTTTCAATATAACGTGCAGTCTGTTCACCCGGCCGAATACTAGGGAGAAAAGCCCCTGATTCTTTGAGCTTTTGTGCAGTCTCCCGGGGATTATACGTTAATGCTGTATAAAAGAAAGTAAAAAATACAACCGCGAACGCAAAAAGCAGCATATACAAAGCCGAGCCAAAAGAAAGGGCTACTGTTACTTTATTTAACCAGCCCAGTCCTTTATACGAGGAAAATGTCTTAGCCAAAAAACTAGGAACCAAAATAATTGCCTGAGCAAAAATGACTGGAATCACACCCGCCATATTGATTTTTAAGGGGAGGTGCGAAGTTTGAGCGGCGTACATCTTTCTACCTTGTTGATGCTTGGCGTACTCAATTCTAATTCTTCGCTGAGCCGTTTCCATTAACACAACAAAAGCAATCACAGCAACAACGACAGCTGTTAACACAAGCAATGTTAATACCTCCATCTGCCCTTGTTTTACAGACAAAAATAACTGACCAAGAGCCGACGGTAATCGAGAAACGATACTAGCAAAAATAATTAACGTGATGCCATTACCTACACCACGCTCAGTGACCTGCTCACCTAACCACATCAAAAAAACAGTGCCTGTCACCAAAGTAATCACTGACACAAAATAAAAAGCAAAACCTTGTATATAGGCAACATCGCTGATAGATAACCAACGCGCAATACCCACAGACTGGACTACGGCAAGCAACACGGTACCGTAACGCGTATACTGATTAATTTTTCGCCGCCCAGCTTCTCCCTCTTTCTGCAGGGCTTTAAGCGGCTCCGATATCGCGGTAAAAAGCTGAATCACGATAGAGGCGGAAATATAGGGCATAATCCCCAAAGCAAAAATAGTCATCCGACTTAATGCCCCACCCGAAAACATGTTAAACATACCTAACATGCCAGAAGAATGTGAATCAAATAGCGAAGCGAGCTTAGAAGGATCTATTCCAGGGACGGGGATATAGGCTCCTAAGCGATAAACTATGATGGCGATAAGGACAATAAGCAGGCGCTTTTGGAGCTCACCTGTTCCGCCGTGCGAAACTGAACTTCCCGTTTTTTTGCTAGCCCTGCTCCTTATGCTCATACTATTGCTCTACCTTTCCTTTGGCTGCTTCAATAGCCAGTATCGCACCTTTGGAAACCGGTATTCCGCGAACTGTCACTGCTCTATCAATCGTACCGTGAAGGTAAATTTTAACAATTTCCGTGTATCTAGAGATCACATTACTTGCCATCAATGTTTCCCGTGTAATTAGATCACCCTCTACATGACGTAAATCACTCAAACGTATACTTTCTCGCACCAGGGACTTCCTAGATACAAATCCAATCTTAGGAAGCCGACGCTGCAAGGGCATTTGCCCACCTTCAAAACCTACCTTATGGTAACCGCCTGATCGGGAACGCTGCCCTTTATGGCCACGACCACAAGTCTTTCCTAACCCTGAACCGATACCTCTTCCGACTCGCTTGCGATTTTTAGTTGCACCTTCGTCTGGTGAAATTTCATTTAGTTTCATTGTCATGCTTCAACTTCCTCTACCTGCAACAAGTAGCTTACTTTATTAGCCATGCCTCGATTTTCTGGCGTATCAATAACGATGACTGTTTGTCCAATTTTTCGAAGACCCAAACCCTCAACACACTCGCGATGCCCTGGCTTTCGACTGTACTTTCGTTTCTTCAACGTAATGCTAAGCTTCTTCATTCACTCTCTCTCCTGTGACATGCTCAATAGATAAGCCACGCTTTTCTGAAACTGACCGAGCCGTTTGCATGCTTTGTAACCCATTGAAGGTAGCCCTAACCACATTGATCGGATTACAGGAACGCAACGATTTAGCCACAATGTTTTCAACGCCCAACACTTTGAATACAGCACGCATTGCATTACCTGCAATCACGCCTGTACCCGAAGGAGCTGGTGCCATAAAAACATCCGACGCGCCATGAGATGCTCGAATCGTATGGTGAATTGTTCCATCACGTAGATGAACTTTTATCATATTTCTCTGGGCTTCTATTGTCGCTTTTTGAATCGCTTGTGAAACCTCTAACGCTTTTCCAAGTCCAAAACCAATCCGGCCTTTACCATCACCGGATACAACAATGACAGAAAAACCAAATATACGACCACCTTTTGTTACTTGGGCGGTTCGTCTGATATGAACAATGACGGTAGTATACTCAGACTCAACTTTGCCCTCGTTCTTTTCATTTTTTTTATTGTATTTTGATGACATAAGACTACCTTAAAACTCCAACCCATTTTCTCTAGCAGCATCTGCTAGGGCCTTTACTACCCCGTGGTACTTATACCCCGCTCGATCAAACGCTACTTTTTTGAAACCTGCCCCAATCGCACGTTTTGCAATTTCAGCCCCTAGTTTCTTCGCTGTTTCTGTACGAGCGACGCCACGCACAAAATCAGGCCCAAAATCTTTATTTGCTGTCGACACCTGTACAAAGGTGTGATCGCCCATAGGTGATTGCAACTGAACCATCATATGCGCATTCGACCGCTTGATCCGCAAACGTGGTAATGAACGAACTGCAATGCGAGCAGAAGTTTTTCCAGATCGACGAATACGTCCCTGTTCCTTACTTGTACCTTTGTTTCTTTGTATCGCCATTATTTTTTCTTAACCTCTTTCATTCTTACACGTTCATTGACATAACGAATGCCTTTTCCTTTATAGGGCTCTGGTGGTCTAATTGCACGAATATTTGCACCCACTTGAAATACTTCCTGTTTATCCGCACCGGTTAACACAATTTCAGTCGGCTTCGGACAGTCCACTGAAACCCCTTTTGGCATTTTCATTTTAACGGGATGCGAGAAACCAACACTTAACTCGAGCGTACCTTCAGAGGACTTGGCCCTGTAACCCACTCCTCTCAATTCAAGCTTACACTCAAACCCATCCGTAACACCAACGATCATATTGTTCACCAGGGCACGAACAAGACCCGCTTTCGCAGGTTCAGCTGATTTTGGATCTGCTTTATCACCCAAACGAACTTTTAGCGCTTCAAATGCGTTATCAATAACAACTAACGTAGAGGCCTCTTCTCGTACAGAGATAGGTTCTGGGCATTCTAAACTTAATTCACCTAACTTGCCCTTGACCCAAACATTAGCGCCATTGATTTTAACCTGAACGGAACTGGGTATGGGTATTGGGCTCTTTGCAATTCGACTCATTTCTATCCCCCTAACTTACGTAAAAAAGAACTTCGCCGCCAAGCCCCAAATTCTTCGCTCTATAATTAGACATAATACCTTGTGAAGTTGATATGGCTGCTACTCCAAGACCACTATCCACCAAAGGGAGCTGACTGCAACCCCTATACGTTCTTTCTCCTGGGCTACTGACTCGTTTTAAACGCGTAATAACTGGCTTACCTGAAAAATACTTGAGTGTGATGAACAAATTAAAATGTTTTGTGCCCACTACCTCGATTTTTTCAGCAGCCAATAAATAACCCTCCTCAACCAGTAAATCAGCCAATGCCTGATTTTGGCGAGACCAAGGCATAGAAACGTTTTTTTTGTTAACCATTAACGCATTACGAATACGGGTTAGCATATCGGAAATGGGATCTTGTGCACTCATACTATAACCTCTACCAGCTGGATTTTCTGACACCAGGAATCATACCTGACATCGCTAATTTTCTAAGACAAAGTCGGCAAATACCAAAACGACGGAGTGTCGCTCTTGGTCGACCGCAACAGTTACAGCGCCTTGTGTTTCGTATATAACTCGAATCACGAGGAAGCTCCTGCAATGCAACAATTGCTGCATCATCGCCTGCCTTTGAACTTATGCGCAACTCATCGCGCTTTTTTGCAAACTTTAGTTGTAGCTTTGTTCGCCTTACTTCTCTTGACTTGTTGCTTTTTCTAGCCATTCGTAGCGTCCCCTTTTTTACCTCTAAATGGAAAGCCAAGGTAACGGAATAACGCCCTTGCTTCTTCGTTAGTCTTTGCTGATGTCGTTATCGTAATATCCATTCCGCGTACGGTGTCTATTGCATCAAACTCAATTTCTGGAAAAATAGACTGCTCTTTGACACCCAGGGTATAGTTGCCGCGGCCGTCAAACGATTTTTCACTCAAACCCCTAAAGTCACGAATTCTTGGAATAGCAACTGAAAGCAAGCGATCCCAAAACTCAAACATTCGCTTATTTCTGAGTGTTACTTTCGCACCCACTGGATAACCATCGCGAATTTTAAAGCCTGCTATCGATTTCTTTGCTAACGTTGGAACCGCTTTCTGGCCTGCTATCTTCATTAATTCTTGTAAAGCAGATTCCAACTGTTTTTTATCAGCTCCTTGCTCTCCCAAGCCCATGTTAATGGTAATCTTTTTAATACGTGGAATTTGCATAACAGACTTATAACCAAATTCTTTCATCATTTGTTCTTTGACTGTTTTGCTGTAAAGCGTTTCTATCATCGTTGCCATTTTAGTATCACCCATCTATTACTGCGTTGTCAGATTTAGTCAGCCGGACTTTTTTACCATCTTCCAAAATCTTGTAGCCTATACGATCAGCCTTGTTTGTCTGAGGATTCAACAATGCGATATTGGAAATATCAACCGCAGCCTCTTGTTCAACAATACCACCTTCCTCTTCAGCTGAACGAGCCTTAACATGTTTTTTCTTCATATTAATGCCTTCCACAACCGCCATCATACGGTCAGCCTTAAATTTTTTTACACGCAAAAATATTCGCGTTACAATTCCACTGCTTCCCTTATTTTTACCGGCCAATAAAATAACACGATCACCACATTTAATTCTGCATTTTTTAGCGGTTTTAATTGCCGCATTTTTTTTAGGCCTGGCCATTTTAAAGTACCTCCTGCGCCAATGATACGATTTTCATAAACTTAGCACGTAACTCTCTAGCCACAGGACCAAAAACACGTGTACCAATCGGCTGTTTGCTACTATTTAACAAAACGACTGCATTTGAATCAAAACGGATAGCCGAACCATCGACCCGACGAATAGCGTACCTAGTTCGGACAACAACAGCATATAGAACTTCCCCTTTCTTTACTTTTCCACGGGGAGCCGCTTCTTTCACACTCACTCGAATAAGATCACCCACGCTCGCATAACGTCTCTTTGAACCACCCAACACCTTAATGCACATTACCTTATGCGCCCCGCTGTTATCGGCAACGTCAGTAATCGACTCAGTCTGTATCATTATCTACTCTCCACTTAACCTTAACCTAAGCACTCTGCTTGCTTGCAGATTGTTTAATTTCAACCAAAACCCAAGTCTTGTCTCTAGATATTGGACGTGATTCTTTTATGACAACAACATCACCTATTGAACATTTATTTTCGGGATCATGCGCCTTGAAGCGAGTTGTTTTAGTAATGTATTTTTTGTAAAGCGCGTGCTGTAATCGACGAGTAACAACCACAACAATCGTCTTATCCATCTTATTACTAACGACTGTTCCTGTTCGTGTTCTCTCTAACTTCGTATCTGTGGTCATTCTTTTTCCCCTGACTCTCTAATTAACGTTTTAACGCGAGCAATTGAATGCCGTACTAAACGAAATTGATGTGGCTTAGGCCCCTCTTCCATGCCTTTTTGCATACGCAAATTAAAGGCTTCTCTTCTTAACGCAAGAAGCTCCGTTGCCAAGTCCTCAGCAGTCATTTCACGTAACTCTTTAATGCCCATAATTAATGCTCTCTTTTAACAAATACAACGCCAACCGGAAGTTTTGCAGCTGCCAGTTTAAATGCTTCTTGTGCGATATCTTCAGCAACACCATCCAATTCAAACATAACTCGACCAGGCTGGACCAATGCAACCCAATGATCCACGTTACCTTTACCCTTACCTTGACGCACTTCAAGCGGTTTTTTACTCACTGGTTTATCCGGGAAAATTCGGATAGTTACTTTACCACCACGCTTAATGTAACGTGTAATCGTACGGCGAGCAGACTCAATTTGTCGAGAAGTGATTCGAGCTAAACCAGTAGCCTTCAACCCAAACTCGCCAAAAGAAACCTTGGTTCCGCGTTTCGCATTACCGCGGTTACGCCCCTTAAAGTCTTTTCGGAATTTTCTTTTTTTAGGTAACAACATTTTCTAACCCTTAACTCTAAACCTAAACTGAATCTGCCTTTGCTTGATCAGCTTGCTTCTTCTCACTCAGCAATGACAACTTATCGCCCTTGTAAATCCAAACCTTGACTCCTATCACGCCATAGGTTGTCTGAGCGCGTGCGGTTCCATAATCAATATCCGCACGAAAGGTATGAAGAGGAATAGAGCCCTCTTTGTACCATTCGGTACGCGCAATTTCTGCTCCACCCAAACGACCAGAAACACTAACTTTAATGCCCTTGGCACCCTGACGCATCGTTGTTTGTATAGCTCGTTTGACAGCACGGCGAAAAGCAACACGCTTTTCTAACTGCTGTGCAACGGATTCTGCAACTAATACCGACTCCATATCTGGTTTTTTGATTTCTTGAATACTAACTTGCACAGGGATACCTGCTAATGCAGCTATTTCAGCCCTTAAACTTTCAAGGTCACCACCTTTTTTCCCAATAATAACGCCCGGCCTCGCTGCATGAATCACAATATTCAAGCTATTACCTGGTCTTTCAATTTGAATACGGCTAACGGATGCACCATTCAAACGTTTTTCTAAAAACTCACGAACTAAATAGTCACCATAGACGTTAACCGCATACTCTTTTTTACTACCCGCAAACCAGTTAGATCTATCTTCCTGTGTAATTCCAAGTCTTATCCCCGTTGGATGTACTTTTTGACCCATTTTAAACCGTCTCCTTAGGACTCTTGAACAATCACTTTGATGTGACTACTGCGCTTATTTATACGATTAGAACGGCCACGCGCTCTTGCCTTTGAGCGATAGCTACTTCTAGCTTCGCCAATATCAACAACGCCCACTTTCAACTCATCAATATCTAACCCTAAGTTATGGTCAGCATTCGCTACTGCAGATTCCAAAACCTTTCCTAACAAATAAGCGGCTTTTTTATTGCTAAAACGAAGCAAGTTCAGTGCAGATTCAGCAGGAAGACCGCGAATCTGGTCTGCAACTAGACGCACTTTTTGCGCACTTATTGCTGCATTTTTATGTATAGCCCTTACTGAGCGAACTGTATCCGACATAACCTACCCCTTCTTCTTATCTGAGTTATGGCCTCGATAGGTGCGAGTTGATGCAAATTCACCTAACTTATGGCCAACCATGTCCTCAACAATCAAAATAGGGACATGCTTACGTCCATCGTGAACACCAATCGTCAGGCCAAGCATTTCTGGAACGATGACGGACCGTCTTGACCAAGTTTCAATGACTGCTCGACTACCTGACTTTGCTGCTAGCAATACCTTTTTAAGTAAATGATTATCGACAAACGGCCCTTTTTTAATAGATCTTGGCACGACTCTTTACCTCACCTTATTTTTTTCGTCTATCACGTACTATTAACTTTGTTGTACGCTTGTTAGATCGTGTTTTATAACCTTTAGTTGGAACACCCCATGGACTCACTGGATGACGACCACCGGATGTACGGCCTTCACCACCACCATGTGGGTGATCAACTGGATTCATCGCAACACCTCTGACAGTTGGCCTACGACCACGCCACCTGCTGGCACCTGCTTTACCCAATGAACGTAGGCTATGCTCCTCATTTGAAACTTCACCAATACTGGCTATACAACTCACTAAAACACGTCGCATCTCTCCGGAACGCATCTTAATAATTGCATACCCCCCCTCACGGCCAGACAATTGAGCAGAAGCACCCGCACTTCGAATCAACTGAGCTCCCTTGCCAGGCTTCATCTCGATGCAATGTATGACGGTACCCAGTGGGATATTTTTTAATGGCAAACAATTACCGACACGAATAGGAGACTCTGGGCCAGCGACAACTGAATCACCCGCTTTAGCACCACGAGGAGCGATAATATACCTTCTTTCCCCATCTGCGTAAAGAACTAATGCAATATGCGCAGAGCGATTGGGATCATACTCTAAGCGCTCAATTTTACCCGGCACATCTATTTTATCTCTTTTAAAATCGATTATTCTAATGTGCTTCTTATGTCCACCACCACGCCGACGAACAGTAATTCTACCTGTCGAAGTACTACGACCAGAAATACGAGTCTTCTTACGAGTCAGTGATTTTTGAGGTCTTATTTTTTTACTTAAACCCGTCTTAAATGGGCGCTTAACGTGGCGCCTACCAGGAGAGGTTGCTTTTTGTTGCTGTATTGCCATTATTATCCCCGCCTTATCTACTCTTCCATTAGATCAATCACTTGACCTTCTGCTAAACGAATATATGCTTTTTTCCAATTGTTTCGCTTACCTTGAATTCGACCAAAACGAACCTTTTTGCCTTTTACAGCAATCGTTCTAACCGATTCAACAGTGACGGCAAACATTTTTTCAATCGCACGCTTGATTTCAATTTTATTCGCATCTACTGACACGCTAAAAACCAACTGACCCGATGTTTTTTCTGTCACATGGGGTTTTCTTAGGATTGTCATTAACCGTTCTTCATTCATGACAAGCGCTCCTCTAATTGTTTGATTGCAGCAGCTGTCGCTAACACATGATTAGCACCAACCAAGCTTCTAGGATCAACATGCGATGCCAACATAATACAAACATCTGGAATATTTCTAGCGGCTAATAATAAATTATCATCTATTTCATGAATCAAGATCAATGTTCTATGCAGTTGACGCGAACCCATCGCTTCATAAAAAAGCTTTGTTTTAGGCTGTTCTAATAACACCGGATCAATCACAATTAAACGCTCTTCTCTCAACAGTTGCGAAAAAATAGCTGACATGGCTGCTCTATAGGCCTTCTTAGGCATGCTTTTCGCATACGAACGGGGTTGAGCTGCAAACGTTACACCACCTCCACGCCAAATAGGTCCGCGCGTTGTGCCTGCTCGAGCACGACCACTGCCTTTTTGACGATGCGGCTTAAGACCACCACCACTAACTGCAGCGCGATTTTTTTGTGCTTTTGTACCTTGCCTAGCTGCCGCATCAAAAGCGACAACGGCTCTATGTATGAGGCCTTCATTGTAATCTCTACTAAATATCTTTTCAGAAACCTGAAGAGAACCGATAACCGTGGCGTTTGCTACCGATTGAATTTGTAAATTCATCATCTAGCCTCCTTTGCTCTTTTCTTTTTAACGGATCTAGAGACGGTAACATAAGAACCAGGAGCGCCAGGAACCCCACCTTTGACAATAATCAAAGAGCGCTCTTCATCCACTCGAACAACTTCTAGATTTTGAATAGTACGCTTAACATTTCCTAAGTGTCCTGCCATTTTCTTACCCGGAAATACACGACCAGGCGTTTGACATTGACCAATAGAACCAGGAGCACGATGAGAAAGTGAGTTACCATGCGTGGCATCTTGGGTAGCAAACCCCCATCGCTTTATACAACCCGCAAAACCTTTACCTTTAGTGATTCCAGTTACATCTACTTTTTCGCCTGCCGTAAACAAAGAAACAGTCAGCTCATCGCCCACCACTTTGTCAGACAACTCGCTTCCAGAAATTAATCGAACCTCCTGAACAACATGACCTGCTGCTACATTCGCTTTAGCGAAGTGACCTGCTTCAGGCTTTGTTAAGTGCTTAGCCGTCTTACTTCCTGCTGTCACCTGTATTGCAGCATAGCCATCGACCTCCGGTGTTTTCACCTGAACAACTCGATTTCCGCCTGACATATCAATCACAGTTACTGGATGTGAAACACCATCCTCGGTAAAAATTCGAGTCATGCCACATTGCTTTCCAATTAAACTAGCCATTATTTTTCTCCCCATACACGCTATTTACTGCGCGTCTCCTAGTCATCTGCCTCGAGGCTAATTTTAACATCCACACCAGAAGCCAAGTTTAATTTCATTAACTCATCGACTGTTTTTTGTGTTGGACCAACAATATAAAGAACACGTTTGTGCGTACGAATTTCATACTGATCACGCGCATCTTTATTCGCATGCGGAGAGGTCAAAATTGTAAACTGTTCCTTCGTTGTCGGCAGTGGAATAGGTCCGCGCACGCGGGCACCTGTTCGCTTCGCTGCTCTCACAATCGCACTAACCGCCGTATCTAAAACAACGTAATCATACGCCTTCAGTTTGATTCGGATTCTTTGATTTTCTTCCACCATGAGATTATTTAACCACCTTTGTTACAACGCCGGCACCCACTGTACGGCCACCTTCTCGAATCGCAAAACGCAATCCCACAACCATCGCAATCGGATTACCCAACTCTACCGTTACCTTAACGTTCTCTCCTGGCATCACCATCTCTGATCCGCTGGGCAACGTTACCGATCCCGTCACGTCTGTCGTCCTAAAATAA
>JBIKMG010000044.1:0-14748 GCA_044359385.1 Coxiellaceae bacterium | reverse complement strand
TAAACCAAAAAAAGGAACGAAAAATCCAAGTCATCAATACCCCGCAGGAACTCAACCTTGCGCTAATCGCTGCAGGAAATAAACCCGTTTTACTCGAGTTTAGCGCCCAATGGTGTCTAGCCTGTCAAGTCATGGAGGAACGTGTCTTTCCGAAAAAAGACGTACAAAAAGCATTGGAGCCCTTTACTCAATTGCGCGTAGATTTAACACAAATAACATCCGAAAAAAAAATCTTAATGCAACGATGGGACGTCATTGCACCACCGGTGATGCTTTTTATAAAAAACGAGCGGGAACTACCCGATGGCCGTCTCATTGGTGAGATCGATGCGCAGGAGTTAATCCAGACTGCGAATAAAAGTTCTCGATAAACAAAAACTCATATCCATTGATTACTTTTTAGTTATCCATTTTTTCTACCTGCCTAATCGAGCATGACCTCTTTCGACCAACGTGTTGATACCATCTATATTTTCTTCAACCATCTCGCGACCCATTTCAATCAGTTCATCTGTTTTTTCCACAGCATCCAGTGGAATGGTATTTTCATGATCCATCCAAAATTGAAACCGATGATATCTCTCAGGCCCCAAAGAATAAGAAAGTTGCCTATCGACATCATTTTGCGAAGCAGATAAAAAGTGATGCAAATGAGCCGCCCAAAACAAGAACCCTTGTTTTGATCCAAGAGGTAAATTAGACTGAATATAATCGCCTGTCCCTAAAGAAACAACTCGAATCCTTTCTCTTCTAACTGATTCCATAGCAAAACTATAAGCGAACAAGGAAGGATTATTTGCATTAATACCTCCATCGAGAAATGCTTTTTTTTTCACGAGGAGGGACCTCGGCCCCTCCTCCTAAACCAGGCTGGCCTGGTTCACAATCTACCAAATGAGCTTTAAAATACGTGGGAGCTGCAGTGGTTGACATAGCGATATCAAAGAGCTTCATATTTTTAAAAAAATTAAACGGATTCTCTCTAGCATGACGTCTCGTGAAATAATGTGTTCTATTCGCTTCAGACGCCAATGCGACAGGAACTAAAGTCTCGGTCAGCAAATGTTGTGCTCTTAGCGTTTCATCAAAATAGGCCCTACACACCTTTTCTCTACCTATATCACTATACGTAGGATTAAAAACTCGAGAAAGAAAATGTCTTTTTACCGGAAATATTTCAGATGCTCTTTCTCTATAGAGATTCAATATATCCGCTGCTGAATATTTAGGAACCTGATTTTGCAGATCTTTTGGTGAAGACAAAGCTAAAGCAATCAGACCTCCAGTCGATGTTCCTGAAATCAAATCAAATACAGATGAAACAGGAGCTCGCAGCTCTCGCTCTAAATGGGATAAGAATACCAGCGGAATAATACCCCTAATTCCACCTCCATCAAGAGATAATATGTCATAAGACTGCTCTTCGGGCCTTCGAATAGCCTCCTCAAAACCCGAAAAACTCGCTTCTTTTTTGAGTAGTCTATTTATTAATTTTGCCTCTGCAACAACCTTTTCTTCTTGAAATTTTTTATCTAACGCGTAATTAATCGCAATCCTTGCCTCTTCATATTGATGCTTTTTACGTAAAATGACTGCTTTGAAATAGAAATATTGACCGCAAGATTCCACTACTTCTGTTTTATTTTTTTCTAAACATTTCTCAGCGTAAATAACTTTACCCAAAATCAAATAGCAATCAATTAATTTCCACAATGCAGGTAAATTAAACTCAAGCGACAAAGACTTTTCAAAGGCTTTTTCGGCTTCTTCAAGAGATAACGAATTAATAATGCCTTGAGCCGTTTTTAAAGCGGTAAAATAATACTCTCCTTTTTTAAAATACCAACAAGTTCGTCGCCGTGTCTCTGATTTATACAAAAAAACGCTATCTTACTTAGCCAATAAGCCGTAAAATTCAGTAGACAAAAATCAAATTTATAGAGAGCACATCACCCATTCATATCAAAACTAAATGTTGCGTTTTTAGAACGGTCTTTTAAGGCTCTAATTGCATTTTATGTCGGAAAAAAAACCAAAAGCCTGGCAACATAATTAAAAAAATACCGCCCAGTAAAATTAATTCGTATTTTAAAACAGATTTAATAGGCAGCTGCTCCGGCGGCAAAAGACCGACTGAAAAAGTAAATACTACCGCAAGCAAACCAACCACCCCCACTATCCAAATACCTGCATTACCACCTGGAATCCGAAATGGACGCTCTATATCTGGATATTTATAACGCAAACGAATTGCCGCCACAAATAAAAGTATATAAAAAAATAAGGCCAATTCCGATGTCATCGCTGATAACAGCCAATAACTGCTGTTAAGCGTATCAAACAAGAAATAACTAAAACAAAGAATTGTAAAGGCAAAAGCCTGTATGATTAGCATATTACGTGGCACACCTTTCGAAGAAGAATGTGCAAGCATCATTGGAAATGACCCATCTTTTCCAACAATCATCATTGACTTGGATGTTCCCAATACCCAAGCAGCAACTCCAGAAAAACCGCCAATGATGATGCAGCCCCCCATGATGGGAGTCAACCACGGTAAGTTTAGCTCCTTAAAAATTATAGCGAAACCTTGAATGACTCCATCTGTTAAACCCAGATCAGCACGAGGAACCACTAATGCAACAGCAAGGCCACCTAAACTCAAAATAAAAAATAAAATAATCACTGAATACAGACACGCGCGTGGGTAATCCCTACCGGGATTTTTGACTTCTTGTGCATGCGTTGAGGACATCTCAATGCCCACAAAACTAAAAACCATTCCTGTTAATAGCGCTAACGAGCGCCACCCGTTTGGGCGTGGTAAAAAGGATTGCTCAATAGCAGATGTCGCAATCGGGTTACCTTTTATAAACCAAAAAGCAGCGGCACCAATTAAGACACACAACGGTAAAATCACTCCTAAAATAACACCAACTGCACTAACAAAACTCGATATTTTCATACCAAAACAGTTTGCCAAGGTAATCAACCAAAATAAACCAATCATCATAGATAGGAGCAAAATCTTATTCTGAATCAAGCTCGGAGAAACCAAGTAAAAAAGCGTCACCGCTAATACAGTCATAATTGTGGGATACCAAACAATATTATAAAACCACTGAATCCAGACTAATAAAAACCCCCAGCGCTTACCAAAAGCTTCCCGCACCCAAATATAAGCACCTCCCGTTTTAGGCCAAGTTGTCGCTAACTCTGACACAATTAATGCACACGGAATGAGAAAAAATATCGCCCCCAAAAGCGTATACGCAATCAGTGCCCAACCATATTCTGCACTGATCGGTAAGCTTCTTACATCAGCCAACGCAATCACATTAATCATCGTCAAAGAAAAAACTGACAAGACCCGTTTTGACATCACACCACTCCTGAAAAACCCTCAATACATATAGAACTATCCATTTGTGCCCAATCTGCAGCGAAAAATTCACTCAAAATACGCATCTATTAGCATGCATTGCATGCTTTTCATGAGCTTTTAACCTAACTTACTCACCAGAAATTGCTGACCACTCTTGCGGCACGTAACCACCCAGTCGCTTATATATCCTTAAATAAGCACCAGTACCCTCTCTCAATACACGTGCAATACGACCCACAGTAGTGACACTAACACCTGTCTGCTCATATATCTGACGGTAAGAGTATCCAGCTAACAACGGCTCAATCACTCGCCAACGGTCAGCCATGGACTCCAACTCAGCAGGACTACATAAATCCGCTAAGAATGAAGCCACCTCCTGCTCTGTCCTTAAGCATGCTATAGCTTTAGTCACTGCATTATAGTCGACTGAGCGTCTCTTTTTACCTGGCTTCATCTCAACTTCCTAGGCTATAACTGTACTATCGAATTAATACAGTAACCATTTTTACAGAGATTAGCAAGCGTACGCAAGGATTCGTATAGCAACTATCAACTGATGAGACGAGCCTTTAGAAAAAGCCCACCCAAAATCTCTCTCTGATAAAAGTGAACTTATGTACAAACTAGTTCTCGTAAATTTTATCGAGCAAGGACTTTAAATTTTCGTTCGGCACTGCCTTTTTAAGCGCTGGCGAAGCCTCTTGAGGCAAGGAAACCTCTTTTTCTTTCTCCATACGAACCTGCTCTGTCTTCTTTGCGTTCAATGCTGCCTGTTCTTCATGTCTTGCTTTCATCATGGCTGCATTCTGTTGCTTAGCTTGAACCTCCTGACGAAGACGAATAAGTTCTTGATTCATAGCATTTAAATTATCTGTAAACTTATTTAGGGCTGATACTGGCAACATTAATTGATAGGTCATCTCTTTTGAGGTCTTACCTACAACTAAACCCGGATTTAAGATTTTTACTGTCTCAACAGGCACTCCCGATAACTGACTGATCCTAGCTAAATTAAGTTCTTGTTTCACTGGAATCGTTTGAATAACCTGATTGATTGGCAAGTTAGGCAAAGTCAAACCGTAATCCCGCGCATGATTCAAGATGTAACTCAATGCAATGAGTCGCGGAACATAGACTTGGGTAATTTTCGGCAGTTCTGAGCGAATCGCCCAAAAATTGGCAGGCTTTCCTTCACGAATATGGTTCTTAACCGCTTTTTCAACTGGCCCTGTGCCACAATTATAAGCTGCCGCTGCTAATTCCCAGTTGTGAAATCGATTAAACTCATCCAATAAATGCTGCAATGCTGCATCTGTACTCACTGCAATATCTTTTCTACCATCATAGTTATCATTAACTGGAATATTCATATCTTTCGCTGTCGCATGCTCTAACTGCCATAAGCCCGCACCTTGCTTATTAACTGCGATCGGACTGTAATCACTTTCCATCAAGGGCAATAATGCAAACTGTGACGGAATTCCCATTTTCTTCACTTGACTATAAACATAACCTATGTACGGTGTTGCATTTTCAACTCGTTTTTGCAAGTCACCTGTTAAACTAAGCTTTTTAATTTCATGTTGAACACCATCATCCTGATAAAAAGCATCCCAATTATTGGAAGCCAATACCTTTCCCCACAAACCTGGCACTTCCTCTCTTGGCGGCATCGTTAGTTTTTCTTTTTTTTCAATTACTGGTTTTTGTGTCAGGTTTGACATAGACGAAACTGAATTATTAACCGCTGTTTTATTTACTCTATCTCCATAGTAAACACGCACATTTTGCAAATAAGACATCGGAATCTGATCACTATCGACATAACTAATCACGCTGGGGTAACTCATAATTAACGAAAAAAGTTCATCAATCGATTTTAATTGCGCAGGAGGCGACGCTAACCCTTTAAAAACTTGTGCTCCCCAATACGCACTCATTTCATCCGGAGATTTATGCAATACTTTTTCACAAAACTCCAGGTAGGCTTTTGAATAGTCTGGCTGATCATAGGGTTTAAACTGCTGACTAAATGGTGTTGGTTTGCCCATAAAGATATCGGCAATCTGACTCGATGTCATGCGATCAATACCCGATTGTTTACTGCCAATCACTAAGAGATCGGCACTAGCTAATTGACCTAGCAAGACCCCTACAATCGTACCTAAACCTAATAACCAACGTTTTTTCATAAGCATGGATAAGTCCTTTATCAATGGAGTCAGTATACTATACTGCTTTTTCTTGCAATAAGCGCGTTTCGAAGGCGTTAATAACACTAACAAAGAGGTTATATTGTGTCAATGTTGTGTTAAAATAAAGCAGGGTAACCGCATATAAATTTCTACAAAAACAATACGTTACTCTATCATACAAGCTTTTTCAGGATCAAAGGCCATGTTAAAAGGCTTATTCGTAGCAATTTTTTGAAAAATAAAAGATCCTTGTATGGAAAGAACCCAGAAACATTTATTTTTAGGTATGGTTGGGCTGGCTTTATTTTCAACTTTGGCAGGTGCGCCATGTTTTACAGAAATGAAGCATTTTTGAAGGAATATTTTCAATTGCCTAATGGCATTTCCTCGTTAAACAAGTCATGCGTAAGTCCTAATATTTTAAATATGTTTGGCGTAAAGTTACTTATGAAGAAGGCCGGCATGGTAAGAGAAAACTCTATGTCATAGCTGGGGCATTAAGGGGGCTTTACAAACCATTAGAAAAACCTGTATTAAACGAGGTATATTGATCGATGGCATTCGCCTGGCTGCTATTTCAAAAGTACCATCAAAAAACTAGAAACATCTGAAGCTGAACGAAAAGTAGCTTGGGAATCAAATAATTCTGGTGCCATAAAAAATATTGTCCCGGCGTCTTCATCTCTTTTTGCCTCCGTAGTGGCCGTAGCTGTTTTTAGTTTCACTAAACGTTAAAATCACGAACTAGAACTCGCTAAATATTTTTAGAACCACCTCCCCCTTGGTCCCTTGGGCTTATTCCATCGATAAAACCTGAGCTTCTAGATGAGTTAAAGAGTGTATTTGATCGCAGAGCCGACTGTTGAGCAGCCGCTGCAGAAAAATGTCTAGGCAACTCTTTTTCCGCTTGCTTCAACTTTTTTAGGTGGTTGTATAGTACCGGTTCATTCGGTAAAGCTAACATTGCTTGTGAAATGCCTAAGACAATGGACCGTGCAAAATCCAATGCCGTTTTTAGCTTTTGTAACAGCTCTACACCAGAGATATTGCACTTTGTGTGACTGTAATCTAGTCGGTGTGGTTCTAAATGATGAAGCGTGAATGATTTACTTCCAAAGCCGCCAGAAGCTAATGTTAATAGGTCTTTTATATTGGCATGCTTAGCTTTCAATTGTATTAAACGGAACTCTTTGAACCAGGTAAAACTGTCTTTTATCTGTGTCAGCAAGCGTGGATCCAAGGAATAGCCCTTGGTACCAAGCATCTTTGCTATTTGATCCAGTGATTTTTTATCTCCAGGGAAAGCGATAAGTTTAACCTCTCCAAGTGCTCTACTTAGGTATCGCTGAATACTTTGATCCAGAATAAAAATGATTTGTAAATAAGCATCCACACTCATATTAATTCTCATTAATTTTGCATGGTTGTCCTGCAAAAATAGATAGAAGGGTAGATCATAATAAATAGATTGATGAATACTTTTAATTCGCTCTAGCAAGTCATCATCGATGCAGCGAGTCTCTATCTCAACAGGAAAGACTGGAATCTCAACAATCTTAGCATATTGTTCTATTAACCCTACTTCACCTGGTTGCCATTTCTTTAGCTGGTCTAGATATCGTTTCACAAAACAAAACGGTAGCACGGAATTCACTTCATTTAGAAGTTTCTGGATGCCTTCCATAACATGGTGTGCCAAGAAAAATGACAAAACACCGAATGCAGCCTTATGGTAATTTCGAATACAATACAAGCTAACCCTGCTCTTGTATTCGAAAATGATTTCAAAAAATTTATTGTACTCCTTAGCCAGAAAAAAGATATCCAAAGGACTGACCGTATTCGCATCAGTATCTGTGAGTTCTTCAACTGCTAGGGTAGCAGGTTGCTCCTCACATCTAATTATTGCTTGATTACCACTGAAATTTGTTAATAGCTCAGCGGTGCCGTTAAAACTACTTTGGACAAAAGGTGTTGCTTCTATCTGATACTGGGGTTCCTCAAGCCCTTTTGATTGTGCTTTTAAATTCAATAAGAAGTCCGCAAGCTGCTTTGCGTGTGACTGATTCAGTGATGTATCCTTCAGTGTTTCGAAAATAATGTTTGTGTATTGATCACAGGCTTCTACTGATTGAGTATCACCCGCTTCATTTTTTATTGCATCCAAATAACGGGAAACGGCATCTATCTCTACAATATGTGCAACATTAGTGTCCGAGCTATCTTTAAGTTTAAGTAGACCTTGTTTCACTAATCGAAAATAGACTTCTTGAGAAGTCTTCTTGTTATCTAGTAAATGGTTAAAGCTAAGCGGGTATACCTCATCACTCATACGAGTCAAGCCAATTTGGATGTCAGTGAAACACCGCTTTATCAACCCACAACGCTTTTCCAGATAGTGTGGAGGCAGTTGTTGGACGCCAATATGCACGTGTTTAGAGTAATTGTATAAAACCCCTAAATTAAACAACCAACTATCCATCGAGGTAAACGGTTGAAGCTTGGTAATTGCATCACGAATTTTTTCAAATTCAGGCTGGCCGAAACCACAGATTGTAGATTCTCCTCCTGCATTTTTCACTGTTCGTTCCCAAACCTTTTGACCGATTTTCCATTCATTCTCTAAAGCGTATTCGCTAAGTTTAACTGGAAAATATAAGTTACGTGTTTTTTCATTTGTGGGAATCGTTTTCCTAACGAAGTAGTTATAAGAGTGATCCAGTAAACAATAAAGACGAGAAAGCAGCATCATGAGCTGTACCCTACGCTCAGGTGATAGCGTTAAGCGAAATGTCTGCCAGTGGAAAAAATCATCGCAATGTAAGCTCGAGTTCGCCCAGTTTTGTTGAAAATCGGAAAGATTATTTAGGCACCAGCTCCACTGAATCACCGATTCGGCAGGCCATCCACAAAAGTACTTGTCATATTCTCCTTGTATTTCAGTTGCTAGACTAGTACGTTCAGGTGTTTCTCTTAAGGAAATAGCATTTTTAATCATACAAAGTGCATTGATATAGTCTGGACAGGGTAGATCACAGTATGCTTTCGCTAAATGCGATAATGTGATTGCTAAACGTTCATCTTTGTCATCATCATGAAGAGTTTGAAAGTAGAAAAGAGCCTGATTGAAACAATGCAGTTTTTGATAAGGGTAATCTGTTTTTAATACCTCTGCCATATCCATAAAGCTTTTACCTGCTTTAAGTAGATCACCTTTTTTAGCATACCAATGAGCTAATCGCTTGATCATACTTAGAGTTTGCAATAGGTCGAAAGGATGAAATTTTTCTTTTTTAATATTTTTCTTATGAACTGTATTCACCTTCTCCACATGCTCTATCGCTTTATCTAGGTTATTGTCAAGCTCAAACAATCGTGCTATCTCAAGATGTAATCGACAGATCAAAGGATCATCACCCGCAATGATTTTTTTCAACTTGTCATTTGCTTTAATAGCCGTTTCGAGGCACTTTATACCCGCTTGATAGTTTTTATCTTTATCATAGGCGCGAGCCAGGTTAATTGCGCAATGAAAGAACCTGCTCAATCCACCCCGCGATCGAATTGTTTTTGCTTTAATCAGATTAAAAGAGGTTATACACGCTGTTTGGTAACATTTTAATGCTTCCACATGATTTTCTTTATGTGCCTCAATATTTCCTTTCACCGTTTGAAAACGAACCTTCATTTCTTCAGTTATATGTTCATCGCCTAAACCTTCATATTTTTCTAAAAATTGATTTGCTTCTTCAATCGACTGTCGCTGAAGGTATACCTCAGCGTTTAATAAAAAAAAGTGTCGTAAGGCTACAATGATTTTTTTATTATTTTTATGAGCTTCACTGATTTTCTCAATGTCTGGTTGGACCATTTGCAGTTGATCAAGACATTCGTCGTAAAGCTCCTGCTCAAACAAAGTCAAACCAAGATCCATACTTGTTTCTAGCAAGAAAATTTGATGATCAAGCTCACTCAGGTTTTCCTCTGCTTCGACTAAACTGCCTAGAATGTTTTTAATATCAATAATAGCCTTTCTGTAATATATTTTTGCTTCTTCGTAACAGTGCTCATGACGCAGACGGCTAGCAAGAATACGGCATCTCATGATAGCTAAATCCGCTTCTTTAAAATCACCTGACATTGGTTGATCGCACACTTGCTTGAGCTCAGAAATTGGCATCTTTCGGATAGTTTCTTCTTCGTGTGGATCGATTTTTTTATACGGCATATTAAACCTCATCTATAATTAGAAAATACAAGAGCTCAGAAATGAGGAAGGTGACTCAGATCCCTTAGCTGACCCTCCGCCTGCACCCATAGAACTAGAACTGGCTAAAGTGCTTGAATCTTGCGTCCAGGATTCACTCGATAAGGCCCCACCGCCACCTGTGTTAGCAGCTGATCTTGCACTCAATAACTGAGAATTTGATGCATGGTACATCCTATTAGCAGCCTCCAACGATGGTAAAATATCCTTAGCCTGTGGCCTTTCTGCACAGCAAAGCCACATGCTCGTCAATAATGATAGGTAATCTGCAGGCCAACTATCCTTTGTATACAAGGTTTTGCCCGCTCGTACAAATTCTTTAATCTCTTCAGGATTTCTATCTTTCCAAGGCGCTTCTAAGCTGAGCAATTCCCAGAAAACGACGCCTAATGCAAATATATCCGAAGCTAAAGTATTGCGTGCTCCCATTTTCAATAACTCTGGTGACATATAAGGCACTGTACCTCGAGCCCACCCTTCTTCCTTGGATGTTGACAAGCCCAAATCAGCCAGAACAAGGGTATCATCTTTATCCAGCAAGATATTAGCTGGTTTTAAATCTCCATGAACGATCCCGTACTGATGGAGGTAATCAAGCCCTCGGAGCATCTGTAAGGAAAAAGATAACCTTCTACCCTCTGGTATTGGATTGCCGCGAGTCTGACGAATTAGATTATCCAGACCCCCTCCAGAATAGAATTTCATGATCACTTGAGGAACGGTTGTTCCTTCTGTATAACCATAAAATTTGACAATATTAGCATGGTCACAGTTTATAAACAGAGCCGTTTCTTGGAGCAATAAATAACGCTCAGCTTCTCTATGCCTTATCAACGAGAATTCACATATTTTCTTCATGCTAACAATCAGCTCTTCATTTGCGTGAATAACTGAAAAATTCGTTATAAAAAGTGCTTTGCATTCATCTAACGTTAAGCCATGTGATTCCAGCAACGGCTCTTTCATTCCTGGAGTTTTTCTAATTTTTTCAAGAAAAGACTCCTTAAAAGATAACTCCATAGGCCTTATTTTATTCACAAATACTTGTCTATTATCATTTTCCTGTTCTACACGAAGCACACACACATACCATGAGTTCTTACTTTCAACAAACAAGCAGAGGGTAACCAGTGATACAATCTCTAAAGCTTCCTTGGATCCAAACTCTTCAAAAAGCTTGCTCCAATACAACCTGTCATTTTTCTCTCCCAACTCAGCTGCATAGCAAAGAAAAATAGCTTTGCTTAAAAGTAAAATTTTCTTGACTGCTATAGTTTGTGTGGCTTCTTCATCCGGTTTTTTCCAACTACCCTTAAAAACCTGGCCAAATCCACCACGACCCAGTGGGGATTCTAAATCTGTTGTGATTTCTTCAGATGGAATACCCCTCGCTAAATTCTTCAGCGCTCGTTCAGTAGCCCGTCGTAATTCAGCATCTGCATCTTCATCCCCTAGCATAGATAAAAGAAGTGGCAATGCACCAGCACCACGGATACTATCCTTATTCGTAGTATTCATAGCAAGAATGCCAAGCGCCCCGGCCGCATAGTGGCGCATATCAGAATTTCCATCCCTAAGGTACCCAATCAACGGCGCTAAGCCACCCGCTTCGCGGATCGCATCCTGATTCGTGGCATTAGCAGCAAGACTGGCAAGCGCCTGGGCAGCATTCTGACGCACACCAAGACTTTCATCTCTAAGGCACCCAATCAACGGAGCTAAACCACCCGCTTCGCGGATCGCATCCTGATTCGTGACATTATTAGCAAGATTGACAAACGCACTGGTGGCAGCTAGGCGTATTGAAAGAGGATTATCATTTTTTAAATTACCGATCAAATATAAAATGATTAAGCCTATATTCGTGCCATTACAAGCAAGAGCAGCAAGCGCCCTGGCGGCATCCTCCCGCACATCAGAAATTTCATCCCCAAGGCACGCCGCAATCAACGGCATTAAACCACCTGCTTCGCGGATCGCATCCTGATTCGTGGCATCAGCAGCAAGACTGGCAAGCGCCTTGGCGGCATGGAGGCGCAGACCAGGACATTTATCGCTCAAGCACCCAATCAATGGGGCTAAACCACCCGCTTCGCGGATCGCGTCCTGGTTCGTGGCATTGGTAGAAAAATTGTTAAGCGCATAGGCCGCATACTTTCGTACATTCACATCTGGATCCCTCAATAACCCAATCAACAGCGCTAAAACACCCACTTCGCGGATCGCATCCTGATTCGTGGCATTAGCAGCAAGATTGACAAGCGCCGAGGCGGCACCTGAGCGTATTGAAGGAGGATTATCATTTTTTAAAATACCAATTAAATAGGGAATGATTACACCTCTATTCGTGCCATTACAAGCAAGATCAGCAAGCGCCCAGGCGGCTTTCTCGCGCACATCAGAAATTTTATCCCCAAGGCACGCAATCAACGGCATTAAACCACCTGCTTCGCGGATCGCATCCTGATTCTTGGCATTATCAGCAAGATTGCCAAGCGCCCTGGCGGCTTCCTTGCGCACAACAGAAATTTTATCCCCAAGGCACGCAATCAACGGCATTAAACCACCTGCTTCGCGGATCGCATCCTGGTTCGCGGCATTAGCAGCAAGACTGGCTAGCGCCATGGCGGCACCTGAGCGTATTGAAGGAGGATTGGCACTTTTTAAATGACCAATTAAATAGAGAATGATGATACCTCTATTCGTGCCATTACAAGCAAAATCAAGAAGCGCCCTGGCGGCTGCCTCGCACACATCAAAAATTTCATCCCCAAGGCGCGCAATCCACAGCGCTAAACCAGGCGATTCGCGGATCGCGTCCTGATTCGTGCCATTATTATGAGCAAGATGGGCAAGCGCCCTAGCGGCATTCTTCCGGACATTAGCATTTTCATCCCGCAAGCACCCAATCAATGGCTCTATCCCACCCGCTTTGCGGATCGCATCCTGATACGTGCTCTTCGTTCCCTTCTTAGAAACAAGATTCTTAAGCGTCATAGCGGCTCCGTAGCGCACAACCCCAATCGCATCGCTCAAACACGTAATCAATGGCGCTAAGCAATCCTTATAGTCGAGATAGCCGATAAAGCCAATCCCATCAGCATTCCCGTCACTCGAAGAAAATTTGACAAACACACGGACTGCTCCAAAGCGCACAAGCTCAATCTCATCGCTCAAGCACCCAATCAACAGCTCTATCCCACCCTGATTTAGTATATTTATGATCACACGCTGATTCCTCCCGTTAGAAGCAAGAATGGCAAGCGCCTGGGGAGCATACTTGCGCGCATCAGAACTTTTATCCCCTAAGCACTCAATCAATAGCTCTATCCCACCCGCTTCGCGGATCGCATCCCTATTCTCTTCATTTTCACGAGCTAGATGGCCAAGCACCCTGGCGGCATCTTCTTTCGTTTTCGCGCTACTTGAGCTTAAATCCCTAATATAATCATGAATACTTAGCATTTTTTACTGCTCGTTTTATTAGAATCAACAAATCACACTCACCATTTATCAAAAAACTTATAACTTATAACTTATATCAAGCATGTCATCGACTACTTTCATTACAAACTAAGCTTCTTTCAATCAAAATCATCGAAAATAGTCTCTAATTTTTAATTGTCATACACTTTACACTGACAAGTCACTCTATAATCTATTTTTGCCTTTTCGTGACAGTGCTCAAGTGTGCGCCTAGCTCGTGATAGATTTATCCCATCCGTCGGTTAAATCGCCTCGCAAAACGGCGCAGCCATAAAGCCCCGGCCGTCCTCGTCACCAGCAACTTCAGCACCTACGGCTCCTTACGTACTGGCTCTCAAATGACTGGACGCCACCGAAAGATTTTTTGTGTTCGCTTTAGGCTCGACAAAAAATCGGTGGCTACCGGGGACTACTCGCCAAAGCTTCGCTTCCCTGGCTCGCAGCGAATGAATTCGTTCATCCAGATCCCCTTGAGAGTAAAATTTCATGATCACATCAGGAACTTTTGTTCCTTTTGTATAACCATAAAATCTCACAATATTAGCGTGGTCAAAGTTTATAAACAGAGCCGTTTCTTGCAGCAATAAATAACGCTCAGCTTTTTTCTTCTTTTCCAAGCATAATTCACCTATTTTTTTCATTTGAGGAATCCGCTCTTCATTTTCCTGAATCATTGAAAAATGCGTGCTCAACAGTTTTTTGCATTTATCTAGAGATAGGCCATGTGAAATCAGCAACTGTTCTTCCTGTTGACCAGTTTTTTTAACCTCTTCAGCAAGATACTGGTTAAAAAGAGTCTCCAAAGGAGTATTTGTATTCACCGATACAGATCTATGACCTTTTTTCTGTTCTACCCGAAGCACACACAAATACCAAGACTGATCGCTTTCGACAAATAAACACAGGGTAACCAGTGATACACTCTCTAGGGGTTCTTTTGGGCCAAAGTCTTGAAAAAGGTTAGACCAATACAACGTGTCATTTTTATCTGCGAATTCACTTGCATGGCAAAGAAAAATAGCTTCACTTAGAACTAAAATTTTCTTAACCGCAATGGGCAGTGGTACTTCTTGATCGGATTTTCTCCAAGTTCCTTTTAAAACTTGGCATGAGTTTATACAATAATCAAAACTCGCAGAAACTTATCTATTTAAAAAATATTCTTTTGTTTCGCCATGTTTTTTCCAACTTGACGAACTTGACCTTTTTGGATCATCTGCATCGACTCCATTCCATCCAAGGTGTTTTTTGCAGTTTGAAATGCCGGGTACCATTGGCGATCTGCCTACAAGCAGTCAAAGCGACATTGGGTATTTTCATGCTCGCTATTTCGATAGTCTTATTATCTCGCATTTTACCGAATTGGATCACACAACTACTTTGGGGTGCTTTATTTATTGGTGCAGGCGCTG
>JBIKMG010000043.1:0-14885 GCA_044359385.1 Coxiellaceae bacterium | reverse complement strand
TTTTTTCTGCCTATGTTTTTAAAAAATCCTAAGGTCGCTTCTGTAAATTCAGAAAATTTCCCATAATACTTATTATACCTAACCTCTTCATGCATTAATTTCCACATTCGCTCAACGGGATTCAGATTCGGTGAATAAGGCGGCAGATAATGTAATTTAATTCCAAGCTCTTTTGCAAATGCGTAGACTTCATCATTCCTGTGCGGTCCCGCATTATCCCAAATAAGATGAACATAGTATTTTCCAGGATTTGCTAGACGTAATTTCCATAGAAAATCACAAATTGTTTGCGCATCAACTTTATCAACCTGATGATAAGTAAATCGATGTCCGTTTAGACAAATTCCACCAATAAAATTTAACCGTTTTTGTTGACTGGTTGTTGCAACTTCTTTTCGTACACCTTTTAAAATCCATCCATATGTTAACTGTGTTTGATGTTGGGGATGGACCTATCAGCAAAGTAAATAGGCTCTTTTTCGCCCGCTTTTTTCTTTAAACGATTATAATATGCAATAAATTTCTTTTGCTTCTCTTTATCTGCTTTTGCAGGAACACCATGTGCTTTTTTTTAGCAAAAATCGTATCCGTGCAGCCATTTGGTCATCCCACTAATGCTGTATTTCTTTTGGTATTGCTGACGAACATATTGGCAAATATCTTTCACATGTAGGTAAGTAATTTCTTTAAGATGATCAATCAATTCAAACGCTTCATTATCAGTCAGTTTTCCACCACTGCCCCCATTTAGTGTTTTTAATTTTTTCTCTCTTTGGTACTCATCAATATGGCGTCGAATAGTTTCATCATCCACAAGCAGAATACGAGCAATTTCTGAATAACTGTAACCATCATCATGGGCGAGCACTGCTTTTATACGATCGCGTACACGACTATCTCGCTCCTTCCGATGTCGATTAGTTAATTTTTCTCGTTCCCAGGGAGTAAGTAGTTTTTCCATAACAGCTTTTTACTATATTTTTCAATTTAATGCACCAAATTCCGCATCTTCATTGGCGAAGGGTATATATCTCTCTAACTCAACCAATAAACTAAATACCAACGGATAGCTGTCAAAATAATCCTCTTTTGGGAATGTCTTCCTTTAAAGCTGATCGTTTGATAGCCGGGGGTTATTGCTTTGGGTCTCAAGTTTAGCAACCTACCACCGAGTTTGCGACAAAACCAACTATTTTCCTATTCTATAGAAATCCTCTATACAACAGAAAAATCGCACTACTCCAAAAAATAACAGCGATAATTCGACCTTTCCATGAACCTTCTTTCAATTTCTCTCCCATTTTCTGACCGACTTTCGCCAAAAACAAAAACCAAAGCGCCGAAACTAAAATACAAGTAGCAGTGAAAACCACACGATCTTCACCATTAAATGTCACTGCACTCGTTCCAATAACCATCACTGTATCTAGCCAAGCAAATGGATTCATCAGTGAAAAAGTTGCCGCTAAAATAATTTGTCGACTCACATTCGTTGACACCAGCATGTCATTGACACGACTATCTGTTTTACCCCAGATGCTGCGCCAACCAAAATAAAATAAAATAAGACTACCCACTACCGTCAACGCTAGTTTTAACCAAGCTATTTTTGTAACGGCAACTGAAACGCCCATCACGGCCAATAAAATAAGCAAGGCATCGCACAAAGAAGCGGTGATGACAACAGGAAGCGTTTGAGAAAATTTCTTACTCTGACTAGCAATCGATAATATAAAACTATTTTGAGGGCCTAGCGGAAGTATTAAACCAAGCGCCAATATAAAAGCATAAAGAAAAACATGAAACTCTGAAGTATTCACCGATCGACCACTGTGCCCCTATTTTTTGAGAAAATAGGGTTTATTTGATTAAACAATTGTTTTATTGCCCTTCCTCGATGACTCATTTTATTTTTTTCTTCTATCTCTAATTCCGCTGCAGAGCAATTATGCGTTGGAACCCAAAAAATAGGATCATAGCCAAAACCATGATCCCCAATCGGTTTTTCTAAAATAAAACCCTCCCATCGCCCCCAAGCAACAATCGGCGCTGGATCGTCTGCGTTTCGCAAGAAAGCCAATGCGCAACAAAAAGAAGCCTGTCGATCCAGGCCAGAAAGCGCTATTAACAATTTTTCTATACGCTGCTCATCTGTTGCATTCATGCCTGCATAACGAGCACTGTAGACGCCAGGCAAACCATTCAATGCATCCACCATCAAACCTGAATCATCGGCTAAAGCGGGAAGACCTGTTTCTTTTGCCGCATGCCGTGCTTTAATAATTGCATTTTCTATGAATGTTGTCCCCGTCTCCTCTACCTCAGAAACAGACAAATCCTTTTGCGATTTAAACTCAATAGGAAGGCCCGTAAAATAACTGCGTAGTTCACTGAGCTTTCCTTTATTCCCCGTCGCTAAAACAATCACCGTATTCACACTCAAAAACGCCCCTCCCAAGTCTCACCCTCACCTTTCCCAGAGCACGTAAAATCATTCGCCGACGCTGATGTTTTAAAATGAGAAATTAATATCTGACAACTACTTTCCGGAATACTTTCCAAACGAACGACAACTCGACCATCACTATCCCCTGTGACACTCACGCCTCCACCCCAAGGATTATTGCTGTCATCTGCTTCCAATAAACCTGCTTCCACCCATTGTGTTATCAAGTTTTCCGACTGAGAAGACAAATCGGGTAACCGCTGTGCTGCTTCCCATTCCTCAGAAGCTCGCACAAGTCGCTGAATTTGCGCGGTCGCTTGTAATACAGCCGACCTATCTTTTGATCGTCTATAAAAATGCAAGGAAGCGATTGTAATAGCAGCAGCCACAGCAACCACCAACGTCATTTCCAACAAGCTAATCCCTTTCACATATCTCATGATAACTCTCTTTAATCATATGACCTAACGACTTTACCCAAGAAGGATGCGCATTTAAACACGGTATTAAGACAAACTCAGTTTCTCCCAACAAAAGCCACTGCTTGCGCAAACGTATCCCGACTTCCTCGAGTGTTTCTAAACAATCGACAACAAAAGCAGGCATCACAACGGCTAATTTACGCACCCCTTGCTCATATAACTTCTCAATAACAACTTCTGTATCTGGACCAATCCAAGGAGTCCGGCCTAAACGAGACTGAAAGCTAACGGTGTATTGACTGTCTGAAAATCCCAATTCCTGAGCCAATGCCCGCGAACTCGCATAACATTGTGCCCGATAACAATTTTTATTACTCGGTGTCATTGCTGGGCATAAGTCGACTTTTTTATCACAAGGGACGCTACAAACAGCAGATGACAAGTGACGCTCAGGCAATCCATGATAACTCATCAAGAGATGATCTATAGAGCGGCCTTCTAATGCTTCTGCTGTTACCTGCGTTAAGGCGGCTATATAATGCTTTGCATCATAAAACGGCTTGAGTTCATGAATACTCGGCTCCTTAACGCCGGAAAATAGTTGACTCACTTTTTGGCTCAGCGCTTGCCAAGAAGATTCTGTGGTGGATTTAGCGTATTGTGGATACAACGGAGCAATCACCCAATCTTGGCAACTGGCTTTTTTCAACTGATGAACCGCTTGTGCGATTGAAGGGCTTCCATAACGCATGGCAAGCTCTACGTGATAATCTGAACCCAAATATTCGCGAAGACTCTCCGCTAACGCTTTAGAATAAACTAATAAAGGCGAGCCTTCCTTTGTCCAAATTTCTTGATATGCGCGCGCTGATTTTCTCGGCCTAAATGGTAAAATAAATAAACGAAGCAATAAAAAACGAAAAAAACCAGGAATGTCGATAACAAACGGGTCGCTCAAGAATTCTTTCAAATAGCGTCTGACTGCTTTTTTTGTCGGCGCCTCTGGTGTTCCCAAGTTAATTAGCAATACACCTTTTTTTGCTTCCATTTTATATTTTTCCTTTTTGGCCGACTACAAAGCGATCTTGGCCCGATAAATCTTGATAACCCGTTACCTTTATTAAACCACTTTTTTTCAACAGTTCTATTATGGATGTTTGTTGGTCATAACCATGCTCCATCACCAACCAACCCGCTTCTTTTAGGTGATGATACACGCCTTGTGCGATCGTTGACAAGTCATCTAACCCTGTCACTCCCGCTACCAATGCACTCACCGGTTCGTAGCGCAAGGACCTCAGATGTGAATCATTCTTGGCGATATAGGGTGGATTACTGACAATACAATCGAAGAGACGCCCAGGAACAGCTTGCCACCAAGAGCCTTGCAAAAACTCCACTTCTAAATCTAATGCTTTTGCATTGCTCATTGCTATCTCTAGTGCTGCTTTTGATTGATCTGTTGCAACCACGTTCCAACTCTCTCGCTCTGATTTTAAAGCTAACGCAATCGCCCCAGAACCCGTTCCCAAGTCCAATATATCGAGCGGCATTGCTGGTAATTTTCTCAAAATCCATTCGACCAAACTCTCCGTCTCTGGACGTGGAATTAAGGTGGCTGAATTCACCTTCAGCGCCAGAGACCAAAACTCTTGCTTGCCCAATAAATAGGCCATTGGAACGCCATTTGCAAATAATTCAAAATTTTTTTTATTTTTTTCTTCATCTATTAATAACGGTTCATTTGTGTGCGCAATTAACCACGCATGCGTCCTACCAGAAAGAAAACGCAAGAAAAGCATTGCGTCTAACTTAAGTGTGTCGCTCTGACTTCTCAGCTGGGTCAATCGCTGCAACCACTCTCGCACCGTGAGCACTAAACTAGTCATCACCAAGCGCAGCCAATTGGTCTGCTTGTAATTCTTGCACCAACGGATCGATGACTGGCGCTAAATCACCATCTACAATCTCATCTAACTTATACAAGGTCAGATTAATTCGGTGATCAGTCACTCGTCCTTGCGGAAAATTATACGTTCTAATACGCTCTGATCGATCACCACTTCCGACTAAACTGCGGCGCTCTTGCGCCTGTTCTTTTTGTTGCTTATCTTGCTCTGCAGCTAACAATCTTGATGCCAATAAACTCATCGCGCGTGCTTTATTTTTATGTTGCGAACGTTCATCTTGGCACTCCACAACAACACCCGTCGGTAAATGCGTCAATCGAACCGCTGAATCTGTCTTATTCACATGCTGTCCGCCAGCACCGGATGCCCGAAAAGTGTCAACACGCAAATCTGATGGATTGATGATCACTTCTTCTATATTTTCTATTTCTGGTAGCACTGCAACTGTACAAGCACTCGTATGTACACGTCCTTGTGATTCCGTCGTCGGAACTCGTTGGACACGATGCACGCCTGACTCAAACTTCAATTGTGAATACACTCTCGTTCCCGAAACACGTGCAATAATTTCTTTATATCCGCCTTGCTCACTATCGCTCGAAGAAATAATACTCAACTTCCACTTTTTCTTTTCTGCAAATCGCATATACATTCGAAACAAAACACCTGCGAATAAAGCAGCCTCCATACCACCCGTTCCTGCCCGAATTTCAAGAAAAACATTATACGCATCTCGCGGATCTGAAGGGAGCAATGAAATGGTAATCTCTTTTGACAAGCCGTCTATTTTTTCATTTAAAACCTGTAATTCATTCTGTATCATGGATTTAAGTTCGGAATCTTTTTCATGAGCCAGCATGTCTTGCGTTTCAATCCAGGATTCTTTGGTTTCTTGATAGTTATTATACGCTGTAATAATCGGCTCTAGCTGTGCATATTCACGACTTAACTCTCTGTAACGATCTTGATCTGAAATAATCACTGTGTCGCTCAATAAGCCACCTATTTCAATATAGCGATGCCCTAAATTCTTGAGCTTTCGAAGTAATGATTCTTTTAACATACCGTCATTTTCCTAATTATTCATTTTTTTGAAGAATGAAATCACGTAGATACAGCATGGGCTGGTGCAATATTTTATTGGTTAAATCATTCGCGAGCTTACGTAGAATGAATGAGGGCTCTGCGCCTGATTCCAACTGGCTTAAAGCACGCTGAACACATTGCTCACGCAAGTCTTCAGCAGTCGCACGAAATTCTTTAATCACATCCGCTGATTCTGCAATTTTCCTTTTTTCCATAAAATGCTCCGCTTCTTCACGAATAATCTTATCTGCTTTTATGGCTGCAGAACTACGATGCGTTTGATTTTTTTCCAATACTTTTTGCATATCATCTAAGTTATATAAAAATACACCCGGCAAATCTGCGACAGCTGCCTGAATATCTCGGGGAACAGCTAAGTCTGCAAAAAATAGAGGCTCTTCTCTGCAGCGATTTTCACAAACCCATTTAACCTGCTCCGTGGTAATAATGGGTTGCTCACTGGCCGTTGCTGTAATCACAATATCTGAATCCGTCAATGCCGATGAGAGCTGATCCCACTGCTTTGCCACCAGTGAATACTGATCCGCCAAGGCTTCTGTTTTTTGTCGATTACGACTTATTATATAAATATCGAGTCCTTGCTGGCTAGATAAGTGCTTTAACAACGATTCAATGATTTCACCTGTGCCAATACAGAGTACTCTGCGCTTTTTATTGCCCTTGTATCGCTGACGAACCAACTGACAAACAGCATAAGCTAAGGTCACGGCTCCCATGCCCAAATTCGTTTCAGAACGAACTTGTTTGCTCACTGAAAAAACCGTTGGGAAAAGTGCTTTAAAATAGCTTCCAACAGCTCCCACCTCACAAGCAACTTGATAGGCAGATTTCACTTGACCCAAAATCTCAGGCTCACCCAAACACATAGAATCTAAACCGCTAGAAACACGCATCAAGTGACGAACGGCAGCCTCAGATTCATGCCAATACAATCGATGCATGATTGACTCTTTCGTGTTCTCATAAAACTGCTCAAAGTAGCTTGCAACCTGATCCTTCGTCTGTGCAACCGCATACAACTCTGTGCGATTGCAGGTAGAGAGAATAACGGCTTCTTGCAACTCACTCTCTTCAATGGAAGCCAAATGATTGATGAAACGCTCTGGCGTCAGTGCCCACTGCTCTCGCTCAGCCAATGCCATTTCTCGATGATTGAACCCACACGCTAAAACAATCACAACAGCCCTTTTCTTAATCTTGTTTTTTCTATCTCAATACCAACGCCATTTGCATCCGAAAAAATGACTGGCTTTAGGATAGTCAAGCGAAGTGATTCCACGATGGAAAACACGCCCAAGAGATAATTGGCTAAATTCTCTGCTAGCGCTTCGAGCAGGTAAAAGCGATTGCTGGCACAAAAAGACTGTATACACGATCGCAACTGCGCGTAATCTACCGTGTCTGTTATGGAATCACTTTCTGCAGCGCGACTCGCATCAATCTGAAGAGCGCAAGTTAACTCCAATTTTTGAGTTTGCACCCTTTCCCAGTCAAGCAAACCAACAGCTGCCTCAACATGCAACTGACGAATAATGATTTGAGCCATTATGACCCCGTTTGCTTTTCTCGAATTTCTTCAAAGGTTTTGCAGTCTATACATTTAGTCGCGGTTGGGCGCGCTTCTAGTCGCTTAATACCAATTTCAGCACCGCAGTTTTCACAGTACCCATAATCGTCTGAATCCAGGGTATCTATTGATTTTTCTATTTTTTTCAGAAGCTTACGCTCCCTGTCTCGAGTTCGAAGCTCCAATGCAAACGCCTCTTCTCGACTGGCACGATCCACATCATCTGCACAAGCATCGACATCACTTTGTAAATTTTCGACTGTTTGATCCACCTCAGTCATTAATTCATGCTTCCAGTCCTTCAGAATCTTCTCAAAGTGCTCTTTTTGTGCGGCGCACATATACTCTTCACCCGGTTTCTCTGAATACGGAACAAATAAATTGAGCTTGCCGGATGCGTGGTCATCTGTTTTTGCATTCATAGTTTTCCCCTATAACATAATAAATGTGCAGAAATTTCTGGTGAATACACAAACAGATCTTTCGTAACAGCCGACCCGATTCGCCAAAAATGACTGATAAATGTGACAACCTATCCTCCCGTCCGCTAACCCATCTTGTTAGCAGCGGCTGTCAACCAAGGATCAAATTCTAGCGATTACGCGAACAAAAGCAAGTCGCATTTTCAACTGTTTTCTATCCGATTCTCTTCATATCCCCTGATCTACCCATATACCTCGATAAACAGCCGTCGCCGGTCCCGTCATCCAAACAGGCTGTCCTGGACCTTGCCACTCAATGATCAAACTTCCACCCGGCTGTTCGACTCGAACTTGCTCTTGCAAATACCCCAAGCGACGCCCAGCAACTACCGCTGCACAGGCTCCACTACCACAAGCTAAGGTCTCACCGACCCCTCGTTCATAAACCTGCAATAGTAGATTTTGAGGCCCAACAATCTGTGAGAACCCGACATTCACCCCCTCAGGAAACAAAGAATCTGCTCCAAGTGCTTGCCCAACCGTGGCTACCTCTTGTTCGCAAAGGGTTGTAACCTGAATAACCGCATGTGGATTACCCATATTAACAACAGAAAAACAAATCTCACGACCCGCAATCTCTCTCTGATAGCTGGGTTTATTCTTATCTAACTTGACCGGAATAGCCGCTGGCTCAAAAACAGGGGCTCCCATATTCACTCTTATATCCCCATTATCCAAGCTCTGAAGAGAGACCAGACCTCCTTCTGTTTGTAACTGAATGGCTTTTGAAGGGTCGCAGCGTTTTTCATCGAAAATCAATCGCCCAACACAGCGTACACCATTGCCACACTGCTCAGCCGAAGTGCCATCTGCATTAAAAATACGGCAATTAAAATCAGCGCGCGGGGATGTTGCCGGCTCAATCACCAGCAACTGATCAAAGCCGACGCCTAAGCGACGATTCGCTAGCTTTCGGATTTGCAAAGACGTTAAATTCACTGGGCTTTCAAGCGCATTAATGACCATAAAGTCATTGCCCAAACCATGCATTTTTACAAATTCAATCATTCATTCACCCTCTTCCCTTTCTTGGCGCTCTATATAACGCTTTCTAATGGCCCACCTTATTCGGCGAGGATACCTCACTCTTGATTGCTTTTTCTTGAGCGGCTGATAAATATAAATCACCCGATTGTCCACAAGAAATGAGTGTCCATACGAGTCCCATCACTAAAATAACTCGCATATGAATTCCTTTTTTATGTTATTCTTTTCATCTTTATCATCGTCATGACGAGGACGCAGACAAAAGCCGATCTTCACTTTTAGAGTGCTTTGTCATCAAACGTCTCGCCAAGACAAAAAAATAAACGAGTGCATTATGATAACAGACAACGCCGTCAAGATAGAACCCCCTAAAACTGCTGATTCCTCGATTATTTGGCTACATGGGCTTGGAGCCGATGGTCACGATTTTGCAAGCTTACCCCAATCACTCAGTCACCCTGCTCTTGAGAACACGCGTTATATTTTTCCACACGCGCCTGTACGCCCCGTTACCCTCAATGGGTTTAGACCTATGCGCGCCTGGTATGACATAACCTCGCTTACGCGAGAAGGACGACAAGATGTTATAGGTCTAGAAGCAACACACCGTTGGCTTGAACAACTGATACAAGAACAGCTGAATCAGGATATTCCCGCGAAACGTATTCTACTGGGTGGGTTTTCGCAAGGCGGCGCACAGGCGTTATATTCCGGTACACGAACAACGCATCGTATTGCTGGCATTGTTGGGCTATCTTGTTATTTACCCGATAAAAATAACACGCCTCCGTCTTCTAGCAATCGTTCTATTTTAATCATGCACGGTGATGACGATGACGTTGTCATACCTGAGCTTGGTCGCGAATCTGCTGAGCACTTACGAGCGTTACAATATACCGTAGACTTTCAGCGCTACAGGGTTGCCCATACTGTCCACCCCGAGCAACTCATTTATCTCAATGACTGGCTCGGCAAACAACTCGCTGAGACTTGAGAAAAAGCACTGCTTATCGATACCAAAAACCCATAACTGTGCTAAATACAAATAGACAATCCATTCCTCACTCGGTATATTATTCTCTGAGGAATAAATAGTGCTTGTTTGAATCTATTATTTTATTTTAAATAACTATTAGAGATACAAATGAGCGATAAAAAACACGGTGGTATTTTTCAAAACCGCTACTTAACTTACCGAGAAATAGAGTGTGCATCCTGGGTCGCACAAGGACTTACGAATCGAGAGATTGGCAGTCATATGCAACTATCACCTAGGACGGTTGAAGGTTATATCGAAAATTTAAAAAAAAAGCTGGGCTGTTATAGCAAAGTACAGTTAATAACGGCTTTAGAGGCCTTATTTTTGATAGAGTAAGCTTAATTTTTAGAGCAGATGCCCTGACCTTAACATTCAAGTCATCTGCTTTTGGTGCATCTAATGCAGGATGAAATTATTCGCATAAAATGTGACAAGATGGTTATGCTCATTTTTTTTGACCTATTCGAAAATAGGCACGCATCAGACCTGAAGATGCGAACAGAGGCAAGGCAGTTTACGCTGTCGAATACAACTCCCGTAAATATACGGATACCTACTCTAGTTAGATTAACTTAACGTAAGCCCTATCCAACCAGCTATGTCAATCAGCTAACCATTAAGGCTACTTACATCACTGGGGATCTACGCGATCGTTAAGCAAACTTCTTATTGATCCGGATGAAGTGAGATCGCGATAGGTAGAAAGGGTCAATCAACGTAACATTAAGGAAAAAAAATGAGAGATAATCGAGGGGGCAATAAGCCTAAAAAAAATGACCAGGCATTTATTCAAGAAATTATCACTGGCCTAGAGGAGGCGACACCACACATCGAGCGCTGTGCTGGAGCAACGTTGGTGATGGCTATCGGGATGACTGGCCGGGGTAAAAGCACATTAACCCGTTATTTGATGAATGCGCCTCTAAGGGCTGTATCTAAAGGCAGAACGCTTCAAGGCGTAGAGAGAATTGTATTAACGCATCCCGATGATCCTTCTGGTTCGACTCCTATTGTCGGGCAATCAACGACATCACAAACTGTTTATCCTGCTACTTACTCATTAGGTAAACCGTATTTATTTGCTGATACAGGTGGATTGTTTGATACCCGTGGGGCCGCAACAATGACTGTGATCAATTTAGCCAACGACATGATGATTCGAAATGTTGAAGGTATTAAAGGGATTGTTGTGGTAGTCGATGTGAATGATCTGATCGATCAGCGGGCCGTTCTTTTTTCTGAAGCGTTAATGAAGCTGTGGTCTTTGTTTAAAGACGAGGTTGCGAGAAACGATACCAGTTGGCAATCCAGCGTACGTTTAGTCGTGACCAAAATGTCAGAAGGGCCGACATCAAAAGATGTCTGTGATATTTTGAAACAATTATTAACTGAACGCATGGCAGTTGAAAAGAAAAATCCTGGCAGCATTCCTTATTTGCCACTATTAGAAGCCTTCGCAAAACATCCAGAAAAGATTTTTTGTTTCCCAGCTGCTGCTGTAAATTCCAGGGCTTGCGCGAATCAGTGGTTAGAGTCATTGGACTTAATGCCAGGAATAAACAAAGATATGATTTCGAATCAAGCAAATGTACGAGATCATGCTAATCTCGCAATCGCTTTAGGCGGTGTCTGCGCTGATTTCAACACCCGTTTTGGTCGATTTAATTCAAAACGCAAAGAACTGTCCAGCTTGCAAGAAAACAAGCAATCGAAGGAAGAAGAACTTTCAACCGCTAATGCTGAATTGGCTGATATTAAAAATAAAAAAACAGTCGACAGAAATTTAGAATTGGCTAAATTAAAAAGCCAAAAGAAACGATTAGATCGAAAAATAAAGGAAGCCAAAGAAGAAGGGGATGGTGCGAAAGCAGAGTTCGACAAGATCGATGCTGAATTAACCAAAATCAGCAACAAGTTAGATAGCACACCCTCTACCAAGGAAATTCCTGGCGGTGAGGAGCCCACCTACACCACCATCGCGTTCGTTACTTTTCGCAGCGGAACAAGAAAACTGCCTCCTGTTACCGTCGTGAATGACGAATATCTTCGCTTACAAAGTTCTAAAGGCACATTAGAAACAAAAAAAATGTATCAGCAACAAAACGTTAATCAGTTCAAACAAACGATCAGCACCTTGTCTGATAATCTTTCAGATATTGAAGGAAAATTAGAGTTCTTGGTAGACAATCCAGATGCAAACCCATCGCATACTGCCGATTTCTTTTCAGGAAGCATTAATGAGACCATAAAACGATTAACGAAAGAGATAGCGGACCTGAACAAAAAGATCAGAGAAAATACCGCTGATTTAGCGACGTATCGATCCTCCTTAGTAGCTATCGCTCCTAGTTGCAACTTAATCTTGAAATTAGATGATTATCTGGAACTCGATAAAGCTATTTCTGAAGACGCTATTCGCTTGATGAAGACTGACGATGATTTGATAGCAATTCTAACCGAATCGCCTGATGAACCATCGGCTCGAGCTAGCCGAGCTGGGATCTTTGGTAATAGCAATCCAGGCGGCGGTGGATCCCGATCTGATTCTACACAGGAAGAATCATCTGCTCCTGATGAAAGCAATGCCACCGGTGGCGGCGGATCAAAGTCTGATGATGATGACACGGAAGAATCTCCACCTGCACCTGCACTGTAACCTGATTGGAAACGAATAAAAAGGAGAGCGAATAATGACTTATCCAGCACATGACTTGCAGTTAGTGCAAGAAGTAACACAAGAGTTAACACAATTTATGACCCAACATCATCTTGTTTGCCATAAACCCGCTGTTTTTCTCTTGGGCAAAACCGGTGCTGGCAAGAGCACGCTGATTCATGCCTTAAAACAAACACCTCTGCGTCTGGAAAGCATCCAAAAATTGGGTGTAACACATAAGCGCGTTGTCTTTGCAGATGGCATAGCGAGCAAGCCCGATATTGGTCTTACTTCGAATTCCGAAACTCGTTTCCCGCAAAGCTACGCATGTCCCACAAAAAACTACTATCTCAGTGATACCGCTGGTTTTGGGGATACGCGTGGCCCTACAGAGAAAGCCGTTGCCTATTTAACAACTCGACAAGCGCTGAAAATATGTGCTGATGTCTCTGGACTTGTTCTGGTTGTTAATGCAACAGACTTCGAAAGTCGAGCAGTGAATTTCACGTCACTGCTCGATTCAACGTGGTCATTATTTGTAGGAAAAGATAGGAGTGATGCTCCAAAATTGCTGAATAACGTATTATTGGTTGTAACCGGTGGCTCTGATGATATGTCAGTGAGTCATATACTCGATCATTTAAAAGAACTACTTCTTGATCGAGAAAAATCAGGCGATGATTTGCCTTACTTGCCCTTGTTGTCGGTTTTATGTGATGCAAATCGTGTGTTTAGTTTACCCGCAATTCAAGCGATTGCTCCAACTGTTCCCACGAAAATACATCAAGCATTATCACATTTGCCGGGTTTTAAAGCCAGCACACTACTGCCGTTGTCTGCTGATACAGATGCCAACAAAGTGATCATGGCGGTTGATAGAATAGCTGCGCACCTTCTTGATCTCTTAAAGCAATATCAAAATGTCACTCAGGAATCAAGTCAAGTTGACCTGACATTAAAGGATATGAAAACAACACTCGCCGAGGCCGAGACCCGACTAAAACAGGCGAAGGAATCACTCAGCAAACAATGCCAAGAAAATCTGACTAACTATTTTCTAATCTTGGCAAAAAACAAAAAATCGGCTCAGTTGGAATCGAACCAATTGGCTGAAGCGCAGAAGAAATTTGATGATTTATCGACTCAAATTGAAAAAAACACAGCGCAATGGAAATCAATGCCCGATCAAATCGAGGCACGAGCAGCCTATACTAGCTCTCGATGGGTGAATACTTTTTTATGGTTCGGGTATACTTCTGAAACTTATCATCCAGCTGTGATGCAGTCAAATTCACAAAAAATAAACTTAAAATCAATCATAGATAAGATAAAACTTGAACAAGATTTCACTCAGAATCAGATTAATAACATCCGTAAAAAACTTAATGCTACACAACTATCGATTGCTGATTTAAATCATAAAATTGATCAAGTCAAAAAATACAAAGACCCCTCCTTGAAAGAAACCAAACAAAAATTAGATGGACTAACCTTAGAAACCGAAGAGCTCTTTAAAAAATTACAACATCATAGCCATCGATGTCAACAAGCTAAAAAAAATGCGTTACAAGTGGAGGAGGCAATCTATGCTCAAGCGGATGTGATTGATCTATTAATGCAGTTTAAACAGGTTTCTGGTAGCGAACAAGACCTACTGACTACACTTGAAAAGACCCTCGCTCATGCAAAGATTGACAGATCAACAAGAAAGGCAAGCAGCTCCAAAACTGGAATCTTCTCAGATCCAGAAAAAAGCGATGTAGCTCCCATGAATGGTGCTTTGAAGAAATAGTAGGTGCCACTTCCGTTTGTAGTCATGATGGCTTGTCTAGATGGATGTTACGCAAATCATAGGCTAGATACATCGCAAATCGCATCTCTCGTTTAACCAGTCGAATGAACAATCCCTTTTTTATTTCTTAGGGTGATGAATTTAATTATCACCCACGCTTATTTAGTACACATAGAGTCCCTTCTCTTGTTATGAAAAAGTAGACTTTCGATAATAATTACGGTAGGTTCTTGATTCCCTAAATTAAGAACGACTGGAATAGCTAGCCATGAATTTCGTTAGCGATACAATCCGCCAATTTTCATCTGCTACCCATCAGATGAAACAATTGACGATACCGTTGATACAACAAGGCATTTTTCATTTTTCCATGATTCGCTCTTACGATGATGGGCGTTTTGTTAACTTATCTAATATAGATGGCTGGATTGATTACTATTACGAGCAAAAACTTTACCTATCCAGCTGTTTTGAAAA
>JBIKMG010000042.1:0-15253 GCA_044359385.1 Coxiellaceae bacterium | reverse complement strand
AGGAAAAACAGATGAACGTAGCGCACCACATATTATTTTGTTACCGGAGGTCCCTTTTGACTCAGATCAATTTTTAACCCGTGTTCGATATTGCATTGAACAATACAACCACTGCTTTATCGTAGCCTCCGAAGGGATTCGCACCCTACACGGCCAATATTTTTCCGAGCAAAATGCGCATGATGCATTTGGCCACGAACAGCTAGGCGGCGTAGCACCCAAATTAGCACACTTAATTCATCACTCACTCGGTTACAAATACCACTGGGGAGTCTGTGATTACCTACAGCGCGCAGCTTCTCATCTAGCATCCGCAACCGATGCCGAACAAGCTTATGCAATCGGTGTTAAAGCCGTTGAATTAGCTGCCGCAGGAATCACTAACCAGGCACTGATCATTAAACGTCTATCGAATAATCCTTACCGCTTTGAAATCGCGACGACTTGCATTACTAATCTTGCTAACGTCGAAGCAAAAATACCAGCGGATTATCTCTCAGAAGATGGCTTTGGGGTTAATAGACAATGCCTAGAATACCTACGTCCGTTAATTCAAGGTGAATTCTATCCACTATACAAAGACGGGCTACCTGTCTTTGCGAATTTAAAAGCACAACTGGTGAGGAAAAAATTAGCTGGGGCTACGTTTTTATAGCTCCCCTCGTATACCAGCTTCGCTCTTATACACATTCCTCGTTGACTACTGACTTTTACTAGCAATTTCGTAGACATCTGGCGAAACACCTTTCATCTGAGCAATGTGTTTGAGTTGTTCGCGCATTTTTTTCTGTCTGGACGCATCCAACGACTGCCACTCACTCAGAGGACGAACTAAACGTGCTGCAACTTGTGGATTGCTTGCATTCAATTTTTCAACTGCAGCCGTTATTAATTCATAACCCGCACCATCTTCGCGATGAAAACCCCACCAATTGCTCGTAAAAGAACCCAGCAAGGCCATGACAACATTTGGTCTGCGCCAGTCAAATAAATCGCTTTCCATTATTTCTTTGACGCAATGCAGAACTGAGTCTTGACGCTTGAGTGCTTGTAACGTTAGCCATTTACAAAATACCAGCGGCTCAGTTTGCCACTGACTTAAAAAATCAGACATCGCATCTAAACGCCAAGGACTATCGTGATCATTGAGTGCCATCAATGCTGCCATAGAATCTGTCATATTATCACTGCTTTTGAAGTGTTGAAATGCACAAGCCAATGAAGCTTCGGACGAATCACCGCACATACCCATTAAACAAGCTGCTTGCAACCGCCTTATCCCCATTGAAACCACATCAAACTGGTAACTGCTCATTGGATTGCGCTCATAACAGGCCATCCACTGGTCGCGCAACTGGGCTGCTAGCTCTTGCTTGAAAAACAGATAGGCTGCTGAAATATCCGTCAATGAGCGACCTGCAGCATGCTGTAAAAGGTAAGGCGCTGTTGGCATCATCAATAATTGCGCTTGGACATTTGCATCTGACGTTTTTGTAACAAGCAGATTTTCTATTACTGCTAATAATTGAGGTGGAATTTTCATCGGATTACCGGCTGCATGTGCATCTGCTGCCACTAAAATACTTCGTGTCAACACATCTTGCCGGGATAAATCACGCAAAAAAGCATCTGTATCGAATTGCCACAATAAAAACAGCTCCTCATCGGTATACGCATAACGCAACTCAATCGGTGCTGAAAAGCGACGCAACAAAGAGGGCACGGGAGATTCTGTTAGTCCTGTAAAAACAAACTGCTGTTTTTGCTGGCTAATTGTTAATATACGGGTTCCCAACCTAGCTTCTTTGTCTCCCACCAATTGAGTTGGCAACTGTTTACCTGAGGGGGATAATAATCCAACAGCCAACGGAAAATAAAAGGGTTTTTTCGGTTGTTGTTCACCCTCAAACAAACCGCAACGCAACAATTGATTAATTGACAAGGTATATGTCTGGGCTAGAGCGTCGTAATCACCTGTGACTTCCAGTATCGGTGTACCTGCCACATGGTACCAAGACAAAAAGGCATCTAAATCAATACTAGGATCTGTCTCCACCATCACTGACAAAAAATCATCCGTTGTTACCGCACAGCCATCGTACCTATCAAAATACAGATCCATTGCCTGACGAAACTTATTGTCTCCCATAAAGGTGTGCAACATACGAATCACTTCTGCACCTTTTCGATAGACCGTATGGGTGTAGAAGTTATTCATGGATATATAGCTCGGCGGTCGTATCGGATGTGCTAATGGGCTAGCATCTTCTGCAAACTGCGCAGTACGCACTAAAGCGACTTCTTGCAACCGCGTCAATTCACTTTTAGTCATATCCTCACTGAAACACTGATCCCGAAAAACGGTTAAGCCTTCTTTCAAGGTTAATTGAAACCAATCCCGACAAGTAATACGATTGCCCGACCAGTTATGAAAATATTCATGACCAATAACGTCTTCAACTCGAATAAAATCATCATCTGTTGCTTGGTCCGGGCTCGCCAATACACAACTGGTATTGAAAATATTCAACCCTTTATTTTCCATCGCACCAAAATTAAAATCACTGACGGCAACGACCATATAAATGTCCAAATCATACTCGCGTCCGTAAACCTCTTCATCCCACTTCATGGAGCGAATTAAGGACTCCATTGCAAATCGACCACGTTCACCATAACCCAATTCCAAATAAAAACGCAGCTGAATTTCACGCCCTGAAGAAGTTATAAATGAATCTTCCAGAGTATCAAATTTCCCAGCAACTAACGCAAATAAATAACACGGCTTCAACGAAGGATCTTCCCACTTAACCCAATGACGACCATTATTCAATTCACGTGTTTCTATTAAATTACCGTTTGATAATAAATTGGGGTACGTCTTTTTATCCGCAGATATCGTCGTTGTAAAACGTGTCATCACATCCGGTCGATCTTGAAAATAGGTCATTCGACGAAAACCGTGCGGCTCACACTGTGTACACAAATTATCAGCCGATTCATAAAGTCCCATTAACGTCGAGTTTTTCTTTGGATAGATTTTTACAATCACACTCAATAAAAAGCGATCGGGAACTGAAATAACCGTTAAACTCTTAT
Source organism: Coxiellaceae bacterium (assembly GCA_044359385.1). GTDB lineage: Bacteria > Pseudomonadota > Gammaproteobacteria > JAJRRL01 > JAJRRL01 > JBIKMG01. The sequence goes on along the minus strand of JBIKMG010000042.1, from coordinate 12,154 downwards.
CATCTTGACTAAATTGATCCGCTGTTAATACAGCACCATCTATGGATACCGACAATAACTCCAACTGCTCACCATCCAAACAAAGGGGAGCTTCTCTGGAACCACGACGAACGACAGTCATAACAGACTCAACCTGGGTATACTCTTGTTCAATTTCAAAATGCAATGACACAGACTCAAATTGAAAGTTCGGTGCTTGATAATCTTTCAGGTAAATTGGCTTTTGAGCCGTATTTTCTTGAGACATGATAGACTCCTTTGGTGATGCAAAAAATAGTTGTCCTCAGTCTACCTAAAGTTTAGGCTCTCGCCTAGCAACTGGTTGCAACGACAAGAATTTTCAAGAAATATGACAATGCTTACTTTCGAAAATAGAGAGCCAATACAGAGCCCACGTGTCATCTATATCCCTTACCCAGTTTTTGCTACGCTTTAAAACCCACTTTTACTCAGAACGGAACGCTCTCTCGGTACTCACCTCATTCACTCAAAATAAACCCTTGCAACCTCTTTAAAAATCATCAACTTGTTCAATTTAACTTCACGAGAAATCGGCATAAGCTCACATCCGACCGCTCTATCCACCCCTTTTTTTTGGTACATTATAAATCAATTTATGGCAATTATCTGCAAAAATAACCCGTTTTTGGTCTTGAGTTGAACTAAAACAGTGTTATAATGGCCCAGCTTGAGAGAGTTGGCACTTTGAAATACAAAAGTAATAACTGTCTTTACGATTAACAATCACAGAGGAGAACGACATTGGAAGGAATCGCAACATTCGTTGACCACAACACCGTGGCAACAGCAGAGGCTCATAACGATAACAACGACTACTCGTTAGCGACCGGTGTGCAACACTCATTACAAAGCTACTTTGCTAACTTAGGTGATCAACAGCCCGCCAACCTGTACAATATGGTTTTAGCGGAAGTTGAGATGCCCCTATTGAAAATGGTTATGCGCTACACGAATAACAATCAAAGCCGTGCAGCTAAAATTCTGGGTATTAGCCGAGGTACGCTTCGCAAAAAGCTAGCCATCTATAAACTTGGCCAGCCTATGCCAAGCGATGCCTAAAACTCGAATTAAACGAGCCTTAATCAGCACCTACGACAAGCGTGGAATCATTTCCCTTGCCCAGGTGCTGATTCATTTTGATATTGAGATTATTGCAACGGGTGGAACTGCTACGTTACTGCGCGAGAACCAGATCCCAATCACAGATGTCAACCAACTAACACATTTTCCAGAAATGATGGGGGGCCGCGTCAAAACACTGCATCCAGCTATACATGCCGGAATCTTAGCGCGCCGCGGAATTGATGATTCAACACTAACGCAACATCAACTCGCATTTATCGACCTGGTGATTGTCAACCTTTATCCATTCGAAGAAACGGTTACGAAAAACGCTTCTTTACCCGAAGTAATTGATCAAATTGATATTGGCGGACCAACCCTCTTACGTGCAGCTGCCAAAAACTATTCATCCGTCACTGTGATCTCCTCCCCTAACGAATACCCTGCCCTTAAAGAACAGCTTATAGAAAATCAGGGCTCAACCACTACAGAATTTCGAAGCCAACAAGCTGCTGGCGTGTTTGCCATCATGGCACATTATGAGCACTGCATCGCTCAATATTTTGCAAGCCACTTTCTCGAAGAAAAAACAAATCCAGGAGAGCAGGCTTTACGTTACGGTGAAAATCCAAACCAAAATGCTGTTTGCTCTATAAAAGAAAATGAACCCGATAAATTAGCTAGCTGCAAACCGCTGCAAGGAAAAGCGCTTTCCTATAACAACCTCATCGATGCCGATACCGCCTGGCTCGCTGTTAATGCATTTCCATCGGATGTCGCAACCTGTGTCATTGTTAAGCATGCAACACCTTGTGGGATAGCATCAGCTGATAACATTCTGGATGCTTATCAACTGGCATTTGCAACAGACCCAAGCTCTGCCTTCGGAGGAATTATTGCCTTTAACCAATTGGTTGATGAAGCCGCCGCTGAAAAAATTCTAAGTCAGCAGTTCGTTGAGGTTATTTGTGCCCCCCACTTTTCAAAAGCTGCTTGTCGCGTATTTGCGAGAAAACAAGCATTGCGTCTGCTTCAGCTCCCACGTTTAACTCACCCTGAAGTAGAAACTAGAAGCATCAGCGGCGGCTTACTTAAGCAATCAGGATTACCTTTGGATCCTGCTGGTGAACAGACTAACTGGCAAGTAGTGACTGAAAAAAAACCCTCGCCCGAAGAAATGCAAGATATAATTTTTTCTTGGCGTGCCATTAAAACCGTCAAATCCAATGCGATTCTATACAGTAAAAATCAGCAAACACGAGGAATTGGCTCCGGCCAAACTTCACGAATTTTCTCTGCACAAATAGCAATTTTGAAAGCTGCTGATGCCCAATTAGATTTAACCGGCACAGTCTGTGCCTCTGATGCGTTTTTTCCATTTTCTGATGGACTACAAATTGCCATTGATGCAGGCATTACCGCCGTTATCCAACCCGGTGGCTCGAAACGAGATGCCGAAGTGATTGCTGCTGCTGATGCCGCAGGTATTGTGATGATCCTAACTGGCCAGCGGCTATTCCGACATTAACCAGAACCATTACTGGAAAAAACTATTCTTAATCAACCTAAGACCGCCCATCTTTGTCAAATTTGAGGTGAAAATTTCGCTCTACTTAACCCTGTATTCATATGCTTTAGGCAGCTTTCACGAATTTTTCACCCTACTTTTCCTCAAAATTAAAGACGTATTAAGGTCTCCTTACAGACGAAAACCAGACTTCAGCTCTTCATCTAAGAAAAAAATGCACCCGTCACCCTCACTGCCTGAATTTTCACCCTTGCCTAAAAAATTTCGAGTACTGATCACAGAGTCGGGGCTTTTATTTTGAGCTTCTCTTGCTTTTTCTGCTTTATCTAGTTCTTTTCGTTTTTCAGAACCTTTTAATTCATCGGTTAATGTGACCAAAAGGCACCTAAAATCGCTACTAGATTTGCAGCTAGATACCTTGTTTGCCAACACCGTTATCTCGCCATAGGCTTCTTTATCCTCTTTTTTTAGGTAGTCTATCCGGTCTTGTAGCAAACGCAAAGGCTCAGGCGAATCATCTGCCAAATTAGCGATGATGACTTTTATCGCCTCATGACATCTGCTCTTTAATCGCTTCATTTCTTCTTCTTCGCTAGCTTTGCTTAATTTTTCTTGAAACATAATTACTTTTCTCACTTATACAAAAAAATAGGCCTCAGAATATACCATTTCTGTACACGAAAAGCATCTTTTTTGTTTATGAATTAAACAGGACAATGTAAGGTAGTCCGTATCTGATATCCTATCAAAAATCAAATCCGGGAATCGTTTGTCTATTCCCAAATACAGCCAGTGATTTTTAGCCCACTTCATTCCTCGAAAATCGCTCAGTAGTAATGTTGTTCGCTGTTCAGTATGATAGGCGACTTATGAAATAAAACTATCTATGAGGACGCAATGACCGATAAATCGATACTCATCATCGGAAATGGCGGGCGCGAGCACGCAATTGCCTGGAAATTAAGTAAATCCTCACGTGTATCGCACCTATTTGTCGCTCCAGGTAATGCGGGAACGGAGCTCCTAGCAAAAACTCATAATATTGATATAGCCGTTACGGATGTCGATCAACTGATTCACTTTTCTAAAACTAAGGGCATTGATATCATCGTTGTGGGACCTGAGACCTCTCTCGCTGCTGGTATCAGTGATGCAGCAGCTGCAGCTGGCATCCCTTGTTTAGGCCCTAAAAAAGCAAGTGCCATGCTTGAAAGCTCAAAAGCTTTTTCCAAGGCCTTCATGCTCAAACACGATATCCCAACTGCAACTTACGCTGAATTTAACCAACTTGAACCCGCGCTTGATTACATCACCCAGCAACGCTTTCCTCTGGTCATTAAGGCTGATGGCCTTGCCTCAGGAAAAGGGGTGATTATTGCACACGACGAAGCTGCTGCGGTTGAGGGACTAACGGATATCTTAGAAAATCATTGCTTTGGTAGTGCTGGAAATAAAGTGATCATCGAAGAATTTCTCGATGGGGTTGAACTCAGCTTTATCGCTCTTTCTGACGGGGAAAATATTGTTCCTCTAGAAACGTCGCGTGATCACAAACATCGTTTTGAAGGTGATACAGGACCCAATACCGGTGGCATGGGTGCCTACTCCCCTGTCCCTATCGATTCTTCACTACAGAAAGTCATTCTTAGGGATATTATTATGCCTGTTATTCATGGAATGCGTGAAGCAGGAACCCCTTATGTTGGTTTTCTTTATGCCGGTCTGATGCTCAATAAAAATAACGAGCCTCGTGTCCTCGAATACAACTGTCGGCTAGGTGACCCGGAAACTCAACCACTGCTCATGCGCTTAAAGTCGGATCTACTGGATCTAATTGAAGCCACCTTATCCGGAAATCTGAAAACAACGACTATTCAATGGGACCCTCGTCCAGCATTAACGGTAGTCTTGACAGCCCACGGCTACCCGGGTAACGACAGAAAAGGTGATTCGATTCCTGGATTAATCAACTATCAATCCCCCTCCAACTGCTTTATCTTTCATGCAGGAACAAAACGCTTTGAAAATCAAATAAAAACTGAAGGTGGTCGTGTTTTAGGTGTCACTGCGATGGGTGTTGATTTAGCAGAAGCACAGAAAAATGCCTATACGGTTTGCAAGCAAGTCGCTTGGCCAGGCTGTGGTTTTCGAACCGATATTGGTTTTAGAGGCCTAGCTTCTAACGATCTACTATCATAATGATATAATTCCTTTCAAGGACAGAAAAGAGACATGAGTGACCCAAAAGACTTACAAACCATCCACAACCTGCCTTCTTTGGGACAGGAACCGACAGATTCCATGACGCATAACGCACTGCTCTGCGCAGCAGCCCCTATTTTGATTCAAAGTGGACACCTACGACATCTATCAGAAAGCACCCGGGAAGAACTGTGTACTCAGTTAATTCAATCTATTGAGCAGTTTATGCATGATGGGCAAGCAAAACAGTACTCCGCGCCCATCCTACTGGCTGGACGTTACTTTCTTTGTGCGACACTAGACGAACTACTGGCACACAGCACATGGGGCAAGCAACAAGAATGGGAAAAGCTGACCTTACTGAGTTTTCTCAAGCAAGAACCGCGCGACTCCAATCGCTTCTTCTTAATTTTACAGCGTGCGTGTGAAAACCCAAAAGAACATATTGACCTCATTGAACTAGGCTTTCATTGCCTGAGCATTGGTTTTATGGGCGAATATAAAGAAAAAGCCAACGGCACTGAAATTATTTCCAAACTCATGGACAAACTCTACCAAATGATTATCGACACCCGAGGAGAACCACCAGCTGAACTTTTTCTAGGTTCTGCTCCATCCATTCATACAAAAACCAAACGCATTAGCTGGTCTTGCAACCGCCGTTTTGCTTTCCTTACTTGGGGTGCCTGCATCGCTCTGTTTTTTTTCGCGTTATTTCCGTACAAAAGCAAGCTTGATAGTATGGCAGACCCAATTCATCAAGTTCTAAAAACACTGACTCAACCACAAAAGCAGAGGTGACCATGCTATCCAAAAAAGACACCCCGCTTCCCAAAAGCGATCGCCAATCTCAAGCCCTACAGAATATAAAGACCAAAATACGACAAGCCATTGCGAGCTGGAAAAAAAACGTCACTCTATGGCAACGCCTAACACTTTCTAGACAACCCTGGGTCTTCTTAATGGGTAGCGCCCATGTCGGGAAAACATCCTTACTCGCTCATTGTGCGTTAAAGTTTCAATCTAGTCACAGCAGCAAAATCAATCCATCGAAACCTACTCGTCATCTGGAGTTTTGGTCAAGCGGTCATCATTTATTTGTTGATATTCCAGGGGATTGGTTTTCAGCCACTGAAGGCAGCCCTGATGAACAACGCTTTCATTATTTTCTTCAATTGACGAACACTTATCGATCGAAAAAAGCACCCACTACGATTTTGCACGTTATTGACTTTCATAAAATGACGATCAGTGATCAGAAGATGAAAAATCACGAATTTGAACTGATAACAAAGCAACTGCAGTTTATGCATGATTGGAATAACAAAGCTGAAATTACGCTAATTATTAATAAAGCGGACTGCATTCCCGGTTTTCAGCCATTTTTTTCTCACCTAAGTCAGGAAGAAAAAAAGAAACCCTGCGGCGTAGGCTTAGATTTCAATGAGGAAGAACCTATTCTTGATTCGCTCACTCGGCAATTGAATGCCTTTGGTGACCAAATTAATGCTCAAACTATTCAAAAGCTACACCGAGAACGTAACTTAAGCACCCGTGATTCGATGAAAAACTTTCCATTTCAAGTACAACGATTACTGGAAGAAATCATCCATTTATTAGAAGTGCTCCCCGCTCAAACTATCCGATCTGTGAAGGGAATTTATTTCTCAAGTTGCGCGCAATCAGAAAATGTCTCTACCCTATTTCAAGAAGATGAGTCAGACCTTCTTCCTATTCAGTTAAGTACCGGCAGCAAAAAAAAACAAGTCGTTTATTTTATCGAGCAATTATTCCTCACACTAACGAAACCCAAAGGCGTGATCACTACACATAAACTGCTCTGGCGTGGCGAATATAACCAAATAGCCTTAGCCTTTGTTGTTTTAGCCGCTGCTATTTTCTCATTGCACATAGGCTACGATAGTAGTAAACAAACCTTGACCCAATTAAATGAGTCTTTGATATCAGAATCAGGACAAGCTATCTCTGCGCTACCAAAATGGCTCAATGACTTAAATCGCCTTGAATACATCCGTGAATCCCTCGTTAGTCATAAGCGCTTTGATGCTTCTTTTCTAGGCTTAACGACCGTAAGATCTTTGTCATCCAGCACACAGAAGGTCTATCAAGAATGGCTCAATCAACGTTTCAGAAACTACATCCTGACACAAATCACCGATCAATTAACTCAAGATGTTGCAAATAGATCACCGAGCTTGTTCTATGATCTAGCTACTTACTTGCGTATCACTCAAGACAATCCATCCGCCACAGAAATAACCCCTTGGTTCAATCAGTTTTGGTCTTCCTTATACCCCAGAAACCCAACAGAGGTCAGTTTATTGGTTAACAACTTAACCGTTCTTTTAACTCAAAAACCACACTATGTAGCTAATCAAAATTTAATAGCCGAAGCGCAAAAAATAGTAGAGGAATCCCCTCCCTCACAAATCATTTTTATGATGTTAACCACTCAATTGTCGCAAACCAAGGAAGCCGTAGATATTAACCAGCCCGCTTCTATCACTGAACCGATGCTAAGCATCAATCCCTTATTTAGCTTAGATCGTTATAACCAGATCGTAACAGTCGAAATACCTCGTCTCGCAAAACAACTGACCAAAGACAACTGGGTATTGAATAAACCACTTTTAAATAATATTTCGCCCACACGCAGCAAAGAATTAATTGATTCCGCCCAAAATTTATATTTAACTGCATTCTCTAAAAACTGGCAGGATGCTTTTAATCATTTAAATATCAATCAAACAACCACCCTAAACGCGGACTTAGAGTTATCGAGCTATCTCAGTAGTTTTGATTCTGATATTTGGCAAAAATTACAGGCTGTTATTAATTTTATGCTCAGCAAAGATGAACTTGATATTAATGACAAAAAATATTGGGCGCAAATTCGAGACCATCTAAGCAGCAATAGCAATCAGAAATTATTCATTGCTGCGCTCAATGAAAATGCGGGCTATATCCGAAAAATACTCTATGCAGATATGCCTGAGCAAGTCTCTTTTCAAGAAAGCCAACAACGTATGATGGAAAACCCAGAATCGAGTCCACTTAAAATATTACTGACCTTAGGGAAAATCTCACCCGAGCCTCTTTCTATTTGGCTAAATACACTATCACAACAAACATGGATGCACATGCTTCAATTGAGTGCAAACTATATCGATGCTGGTTGGGGAAAAACTATATATACACAGTATGTGAAAACAATACAGAACCGCTATCCCATTTTTATCCATGAGACCTCGGATATTAGCATCTCCGATTTCAATGCGTTTTTTGGAATTGACGGAGCTGTTCAGCAGTTTTATAACAACTATCTCAATGGTTTTATAGACACCGACAAAGCGTACTGGACATTGAAATCATTGGACGGACAAACATTACCTATCGATCGATCCTCCTTGGATGCCATTATTCGCGGCTCTCTCATTCAGAAAATGTTTTACCAGAACAGCAAGACTTCGCCAACGCTTGGCTTTAGCTTAACACCGATAACTTTTTCCAAGAATCTTAAAGATTTTATACTGAATATCAGCGGCCAAGCATATACCGCCAATCCAAGCCATGCACAACCATTTCAAGGAACATGGCCTGGCCCTGATGGCAATTCTGTGACAATGCACCTTATCACTCACTCTGATGAAACAGAAACGCTGACCAAAACAGGTCCTTGGGCCTGGCTGCGTTTATTACAAAACCAGCAAATTCAACCCTCTGAAAACTCAAATGAGTTCACCGTCATATTTGATCTAGCAGGTCAATCTGCCACCTTTAAGCTAACAGCAGACAATCGAATCAACCCTTATTTACCTGGACTCTTGGATAACTTTCGTTTGTCTGAAAATTTATCCACACAACCGAACAATCCTAACGACTCCAATCACTAACTGATTCAGAAACTCAATTTCGACAGACATAAGCCCTAACTGGATATTATTTACGGGCTAACAACCCTACCGCTTAATAGTTCCTTAAGTTTTTTTTGGTACCTTGTATATATTATCGACTACAACCATGAATAACCAAGCAGGATATACGCATGCTCACAACACCCTACATGAACGGTTTCCCTGTACTCAGCATTAATCGCGAACTTTGCCTGCGTCAACCCTTAGAATCTGATGCAGAAACCCTCTGCGCTTACTACCAAGAGCCGGACGTTGGTCAATACATCATGGCTAGCAACCCTGACACTCTGATAGAGGCGAAATCCGAACTCCTTTACAATAAAAATTTATTTAAAACACGTCGAGGCATTTTCTGGAGCATCGCCACTAAAGAAAACGATGAAATGATCGGAACTGTTGGTCTTTACACCAATAACTTCCATCACCGCGCTGAGCTCTGTTACGACCTATCTAAACCCTACTGGCGAAAAGGCATCATGACAGAAGCACTGAGTCGGGTTTTAGATTATTGTTTGCTAACAGCTGGATTCATGCGTATTGAGGCCGTAACGATGACGACGAATGAGGCATCACAAGCTATTTTAAAAAAATTGGGATTTGAATTTGATTCTTTGATGCGAAATTATCGCTACTACGAAGGCAACTTCCACGATGTCAACATGTACTCCATCACTCCTGAACTTTGGCAAGCAACCGAATTTTCTGGCCAAAAAAAAGAATCTATCTTAGATGAGGAACAACTGATCAACGAAATGTTTGCTTAGTACAGCCTCTTTAAATTCGGTTCACATTAGCCAAAACAGAGATATTTTATCTTGACCCAGCATTTCTAGCCTTGTAACTTCCTATCGGATATGCTGAGATAACTTTTCACTCTCCCTATTAAGGCATTATGCTGAAATTACGCCAACCAGCTGCGCTTAAACCACTGGCATTGACCCAAGCACTTGAACGCATTGGCGGCGTTCTACTCCTGATCTTAATTACCACTTTCCTAACTCAAGTTTACCAAATGGATGATCAATCGACTGTGAATCTGGTTGGATCCTTTGGCGCGCTTTCCATGGCGGGTTATTTAGCTGGGGGCCTACTATCTGATCGTGTCCTAGGCTATCGAACTTGCGTTTTGTGGGGGTCCTTTTTATTATTTATTGGCTACTTGCTATTCACGGTAAAAAGCAAGCTTTATTTATACCTAGGTCTCTCGTTTACGAGTATTGGCAACTCACTGTTTATGCCGAGCTTATCTGGTTTTGTCAGCGAGTTTTTTTATGAACGTGACCCCAGACAGGGCCGTGCTTTTATTTGGATCTATCTCAGCATGAACGTTGGGGCCTTAGTCGCTGCTATTGTGGCCACATTTGGCTTAGCCCTTTATGGCTGGAAGGTGACTTTTTACTTCAGTGCTTGCACCACTATTGCTGCAGGCTTGGTTTTTCTTTTGAGTCAAACCAACTATGAAAACAGAGGGCTGTCCCCACGCGATTCACTTTTCCAAAGCACGGCATTACGCTACTTATTCGGTATCACTGCAGTAATCGGTATGTTATTCATTGCCTTTTTTTTACTGCAACACATTACCTTAAACAGCGTCATTCTTTATATTTTAACCATTTTAGTTTTGGCAGCTTTATTGATTGCCTCTTTTTACGAATCCGATGAACAACGTTATCGCTTAATCCGCATCATCATTTTAATTTTATTTTCGGTTATTTTTTGGGGATTATGCGCACAGATGTATTTAGTAGTGCCCCTTTTTATTAACCGAGAAGTCGGGATGCACTATAACCATATCTCCATCAACGCACCGACTTATTTCGCACTCAATGCTTGCCTAGTCGCCCTATTCTGCCCAATATTGGCTGCATTTTGGCGTCGCTTACACAAAAAACGCAACGAACCCGCACCCGAAACCAAGGTGGCTTTCTCGCTGCTATCCTTAGCCGTTGCAATGACCATTCTGACGCTAGGCTCCCGTTATCCCGATCAAACGATGCATGTCAGAGCCACTTGGGTTTTTTCTGCTTTTGTTTTTTTTGCCCTGGGCGAATCTATTTTGTACCCGACAGGACTTTCGCTCACAACCTTACTCGCCCCTAGAAAATGGCGTGGTTTATTGATCGCCCTTTGGTTCATGACGGTCGGTATGGGGTTTTTACTAGCGACAAAACTCGGCGAACAAGCCGCTCTACCGAGTTACCCAGTCTCTCACCTATTTTCTGAGCACCATTACGCACATGCTTTTTCACACTATGCCCTTATTGCTTACTGTGCCGGCATTCTCTTATTGCTACTCATGCCCGTTATCAAACGCCTAGTACCTGTCCACTTACAAGGGACTTCTGAACATTAACCACCACCCCGCAACAGGGCCTTGATACTAAAAACGCTACTTTGAGTGAGCCTAGGGATAAAAACAGATTTTTCTAAGCGTTTTTCTAACTAAACCCGGTTGTTCTTTAATATTTGCTTAATATTTGAGCTATACAATAATAAACATATCCGTGAATAAAGAGAGTGAACATGACTAGGCTTACCAGGTTAGATCCAGAAGAAGCATTAGATCCAAAAGAAGCAATCGCAGTCAATCAAGCATTAGTACTCCTACTAAATCGTCGAGTGGACAACGAAAGACAGGCTAGACCTTACAACCACTTAAGGAATGGCTTACTCAACCCCCCCATTTTAGATGCTAAAAAAGAAGAACTTTTTAAAAAATTAGATGAATGCTTCACTCTGACTGATGAACAGTTTAATCAAGCCTCCTATCTCGACCTATGTTGGCCATATATAGAGTATTACTTTGAATCCGCGTTAACATTAACTCAGACTTGCTATCAGATAGGTCTACCTCCAAAGGCAATCATGGAAGGACTTGGTAACTACGCTTTGTTTGTGCCCATACTGAGTGAGATCGAAGGGCCTTTCATTAGCCAAAGCTTTAATCTTGATGATAATAACCCTATAAAAGAAAAAATTGAGGCTTTCGTCAAAAAAAGAAATGAATTTATGTTTGGGGAGTTTAAAAGTGAGGAAAACGCTCTACTACGTAACGTATTGATCCCTATTCTCTTCTATGAATTGGTTGCTGCATATACGTCACGCCCTGACGCCGTCCATTTACTGCCTGGAGATATTCCGACACACTTTACTAACGGTATTATTCCGCGCATGCGTATGGGTCTCGAAAATGACCCTGTTTTTAAAGCAGGAGTAGAAAAAATATCGAATTGGGTTCATCAGAAACTACATCCAGAAACACATCCTTTTATTGATGCTTCTGCCTTATTTCGCATCATGGAGGATAAATACAAAACGGCTAAAACAACAACTGCTACTCAATTAACTGCTACGGAATTGACTGCATTTGATGTAAGTCCTGCTGATTTAGAAGCCCAAGGTGCTG
>JBIKMG010000079.1:0-4295 GCA_044359385.1 Coxiellaceae bacterium | reverse complement strand
TGAAGTTTTTCTTTTGTCAGCGACTCATCGGATGTTATTGCTTTACTCACATCCTCAGTCGCAAATAATAAATTATTTAACATCCCCAAAAGTCCTGTCATCGGCGTGCGTAAATCATGAGACATGTTGGCGATGAATTCAGATTTGGCGTGACTTGCAACCTCTGCTTTTGCTTTTAATAAGGCCATCTCAAGCTCCTTTCTCTCAGTTATATCAAAAGAAATACCAAGAAGTTATATCAAAAGAAATACCAAGAAGTCCTATCACAGATCCATTCGAATTAAACAAAGGAACTTTGTTGGATAAATATATTTGTCGTTTTCCAGATTTTGATATTGAGAACTCTTCAGCGATAACGGACTTTTTCTCTCCCATTATTTTTCTGTCCAGGTTAACAATAGCGTCTGCCTCTTCTATTGGTTTTAAGTCATGATCATTTTTTCCCAACACTTCATAAGCAGCTTTATAGCCAAGACTTATAGCTTGTTCTGTATTGCAACCTAAAAACTCACCATGCTTATTCTTCCAATATACATGGCCTGGCAACCGTTCAATGATTTCCTGTATCAGAAATTGAGGGTTTATTTGTTCATTTTTTTTAGGGCCAACTAAGGTTTTACGAGATTTTCGGAACATTCAGACTCCTCTAATAAACACTATACGGGTATGATTATTCATGTGACAAAGTATAAGTCAGCCAAGGTTATCTAGTCTCTGACTAATGACTCTGTGGGGTGTGAGACATTCACCAACGAGAGATGCTTCAATACATTATTTTTTTCATGCGCTCAAAGAAGAGCAGAAAATATGTTTAATGAAAAACAGAGAAGCATTTTCGCTAGAACACCCAATTACACTTGCACGATCTCTTTCAGATAGATAGTTTTTTCTATAACTGAATAAAGAGTAAGGTCCCTCTGGTTCTAACAATAAAGATTCAAAGTTACTATTGGTGCTTTCTAATTTTTTTCCGGGATACTGATCATGCTTTGCCATGTAACAGCAAACAATTTCTCTTAACCCGGCCTCATTCAACCTCTCAACAAAGGATTTTTTAGACTCTACTCGATCATTATATTCAGTAACTCCTTCAATAACGATAAAGGGTAACCTGGGTTTCAGTTCATTAGTTTCAACAATCTCAAAGCCGGACGAACAGCTTATATAAAATATATTGACGATGTCGATAATCGATCCTGACAAGATTCTAGTCGCGCTTATCTTAAACAAGGTTGATTCTTTTTTCATTGAATATTGAATAAGGATGCTTGTGGCTAAGTGGCCAGGTATGACAAAACGGGAATCATCATCCAATCTTATTAGTCCGGTTATTATTTTTTCATGAAACTCAGTATTTGATGCTCGAGTTAACACAAAATCACATGACATTTTTGATACACTTACTTGGAAACGATGGACTGTTTTTTTCAGGACGCTTTTGGACAAACCCGTACTCAGCTTAAGTTTATTGTAGTCAATAATTGTATGGTCTATTTTAACTTGCTTGGTTGTTTTCTTGAATTTCGTCAAAATTAAATTTATAACCAGGAAAAAAAACATTTGCTGAAGAAAAAATCAAGTCCATTATCTTTTAAATAATCTTGCAAGCTAAGATTCCTCTCCCTTGCATCCCTGTTACTGTCTACCGCTGCAATCAATTGTCTTGCATTATATCGGATTTTTTCAAGATTAGACAAAATAAAATCTATGGTTTTTTTATTTCTGGAACCGAATTTATTCGCTAAATCATAGATCATGAACGCCCTGATTTGACAGAGCGACTCTCCTACATGGGAATCAAATTCATCATACTGCGCAGAAAAAAAGAATTTTACTGTCTCTATCATTTCGAAACAAAAAAATTCTATTAGAACTAGAATCCGTTTCTTTAGGTCTTTTCTGTTAATAAGGGCATTATTTGATTGGGGTAAAAGGTCTACTAAGCTATACTTTTTTTTATCGTCCCATACGCAATCTGTTGAGAAAACCTCAGTTTCACTTTCAAACAACGCCATGCACTCAAAATTTGACACGATTTACCCCCTCGGGATCATTATAAATTCATTGCTGACAAAAAATCTTCGGCCTGATCGCATTCTTTTCTTTTTTCTGGTTATGTATTTAACACGAACTGAGAATTTCTCGAGTATGCGCCTAGTTTCTGATAGATTTAGCTCTTTCATAGCGTAAATTAATTCACAAAACCGTTCAACCGTAATACCCCGAGCACCTTTGTCACCAGCAACTTCAGTACCTATAGCAACTGCCCTTCGGTTTCTCAATTGACCGGACGCCACACATCACACCCTTTCGATGAGCAGATCTACCAAATTGATCTCCCCTATTTCTTTAAACTAAGCTCTCGAACATAGACTATAGCGCTGGTGAGCGCGTTTATGATTTCCTCAAGGGTTTACAACAATCGAAAAAGAACCAATTGCTAGCAATATTATGGCGCTTAACCAGTCAACCAACAGTATAAGAAAAAAAACAATCACAATAGTATTGGTCACCCATACTTCCGATCCATGGTTCATCATTAAACTGACATTCCGCACAAAAAATCTTTCATTTAGAAGATTTTATTCATCAGCTATTTCATTCTAGCCTAAAGCCACATAAACTGCTGGCCAGCGTATCTAAGATGAGCTAGCCAGAACATGTTTGAGCAAAAAAATATCATTGGAACCGATGTACTGGATCATCTTGGCTTGATTGCAGCCACGATAAGCAAAATGTTTTTCACCTCATTATGGAATATTCTACTCGCTTAATAAGGTGTCCGTAAAATTAGAGCTGAATCACTTTGCTTATCTCTTATTCGATCTCTAAGGGTAGATTCTGGTGTAGGATTTAGAAATAAAGAATTTGTTAATTGATGCTTATCACCTGAAAAAATAAAATAATCTATATACCCAGCCTTGTACAAAGCAGGCCATAACATAGTCCATTGGCTACTAAACCCGATTTTTAATAACCATTTCTCAAGTCCATACCAAACATTTTTCCCAATACTTTTTACTTGAATGTTTCTCATTACTTCTGTTAGTGAAGTAGTCACTTCAGCAACTTGTTTACTGCTACAGTGTATATCATGATCCGGAATTAATGCTTTTACAGCAGCTATTCCTTCTGAGTTCGTAGCAAAAAAAGAAGTAAAGACTAATTTTCCACCTGGACTAAGCGCTCGGTTAGATTCTTGTATAAATTTTTCTACTGAAGGAAAATGTTGAGCAGCTTCTACAGAAAGAATATGAGTGAACGAGTCATCAGGAAATGGAAGAGACATTGCATCTCCTGTAATAAAATTTAATTCTGACTTTGATAATTCTTCTTTACATTGTTGCTTTGCTCTTTCAATTTGGTCAATCGATTGATCCATACCTATCAATCGTTCAGGAGAGTATCTTTTCAAGAGATATCGTATCCCAACTCCCGTTCCGCACCCTACATCAACAACTCTACTTTTTCCATTAATTTTTGCCATTTCTGCAATTTCACTGTACAAACCTTCAGAGGCTTTTTCTCTCAGCTCCTCATCTATACCCGATTCGTCAGGATCCATGGAATCCTTCCAGTATCCAAAGTTAATATATCCACCTTTAAAAATAGGCATAGCAGATAAGTTACTTGCACCGTACATATTTTGAATGTCATAAGGATTTGTTATTACATAGTCTACCTTTGTATCACGAAAGTCTTCTTTTACAGGCCAGTTTATATCTTCCCTACTCAACCCTATTTTAGCTAAAAAATAATCCTTTTCTCTAGAGGAAGAAGAGGAGCGTTGTTGCCCCATCCTAGTGGAATTTATAAGTCCATAGGAAGAAGTATGTCTCCACCCTATATAAAATAATACATTCACTCTTTTCATTTCTACTCCATCGTGTAGGACCTATTATGGACTGATCGGTCATTAAGCGATCTTAATTATATCAAGCTCAGATCCATTAGACACCTATTTTTTTAAAGTTGAGCTTTCCTCGAATTTAGGGCCTTCGTTTTTTAGAGTTTTCTGGTTATGCAGCATCTTTTAAAAATTTCAATTGTGGTGAATAGCGATATGTCTACACTTTCCCGAACACATTTTTAATCTAACCCGAAAAAAATAGACACTTTGCCCAGTGACTTTCGACCCTAGTCAACGGTACATAGCTTTTATTATCGTGCTAAGAAAATAAGTACTTCGCTGTTTGCTGTTTGAGGGGCTTTAGCAGATCATTATGTACTGAACGCAAGAATCCATACTGCCCTATAAATCCAGTCAAGCAATAAAAATAGCAATCGCTACATCG
>JBIKMG010000005.1:0-49238 GCA_044359385.1 Coxiellaceae bacterium | reverse complement strand
GAGATGACCTATTTATCAATGAGTTAGGTGTTTTTTCGAGAGGATCATCTGTTCTCGAGCTTGGGTTTTGGTTAGAGAGATCTCTGAAGTTGGCAAGAGGGGGGTTAGAGACTCTAGGAATAACAACACCAGCAGGGTCGAATAGTCTTCGTGCTCTTGCTGGTGGGTTTAATCTTTCTTCTGCTGATCTGTCTGTTTTCGGTGTTGCTGGCGTTACTGTTGCTGGCGTTACTGCTGCTGGCGTTACTGCTGCTGGCGTTACTGCTGCTGGCGTTACTGCTGCTGGCGTTACTGCTGCTAGCGTTACTGCTGTTGTTGGCATATCACTTCCTCGTGTTAAAGTGGAAGGCCATGTTACCAAAATAGAACACTATTGCAACCGGCACTTAGGGGCCTGTTTTTTGGGACATTAATCGGTACAATCTATTGAAATAATTAATAAAAAAACAAAAATAGGTGGCAACCAACTAACTTTTAGTTATCTTCTTCCATCACTTAATCTTGACTTAAGTTTTTTTGTTTAGACTTTCGGGGTAGGTAACGATGAAATATTCGATTTATAAAAATAGCCAATAGGATAGGCGATGAAAGATAAGGCAAGTAGTTCCGTTGAAAAAACACGCAATTTTTTAGGTAGTAATTTATTTAGTTTAGATGGAGATACGTCTGGGCTTTCTGATTTTGCGTACTCTATTTTACTTCGCGCTAAGTCGCTCGCGAAAGCCTGTTATTTACGAATGCAATGGGGCGGCTTTTGTGATGAGAAATCGCTTGAATGGTCATTTATTGCACTGAGGGAATTGTTAGAAAAAGAAAAATTATCAGAAAAAGAAATGATTCAGGCATTAAACCATTTCACATATGAAATGACTTTACGGATTAAACCGAAAGGCAATAAGAAAGAACGAAAAAATAGGTTGAAAGAAATTTCTCAAGCAGAGTCTTATGCGATTCGATTTCACGATAAAAGAGCGTCTGTTCAAGTGGATTTGGTCGAATTTGGTGCGTCCTATCAGGTTACAACGAAAAAAGTGAATTGTCAGGAAGTTGAAAAATTCTATAATCATTTAGACGAAAAGCCCTGGTTTCAATCAATGCCGCCTTGGGAGAAGGCCTTTCTATTAGCATCCGTAGAGGAGAAGTTATCTTTTTACACAGAAAAAACCCCAACCACGGGCAATAGGCCAGGAGGGTCTAATTTTGGCCGTGATATTTTTTCTGTCGGTAATCAGCGAGCTATTTTTTACTATCACAGCACAGTATCGAAAAAAAGTGAAGAAGAAGCCGTTGCTGTTTTGAAGGATTATTTTGAGAATCATAAAGATGACAGAATTGACGATTTTAATAAACGCTATCCGGATTACACCCATACGTCAGAGCAAGAGATCATCATTCCTGTATTGATGGAGAGTTTGTTAACACCGGCTTGGTATGAGAGCAGTTCTAAGGGAGGGGACAACAATACGCGCATGTTGGCCGTTAAGAAAGCAGCAATAGAGGCCTTGAAAAATAGCGAAAGTTGTCGAGTTGTAAAAAATAATAGAACGTACGTTTTTAAAATAATAGAGAATAATCAACCATTAAATGGGCGACGTTCGCATCTGATAAAAACGGATAGAGACCGTTTGCAAGCAGGTTGTGAAATCATTCAAGAGTCATTAAAGACTATTCTCGCCTACGATAGCCAGTTGCCTGAAAATGAACGTCAAGAATTTCAGAAAGCTCTAGATTTCTTTAATGAAGGCAATCGCTTTAGCTTGCGAAAAATTGATCTCAACGGTTTGAGTTCTGTTAAGCATTCATTGTTTGTCGATACACTAAAAGCCTATACAGAAGCTTGGAGGAAAGGTTCTGCATGGCGAGATAGTGAAAATCATGCGCTTTTTTTAGCAAGTTGTGAATCAATTTTAATGCAAGAATCAGGTGGTGTCATTGAGCTTAATTGTAAAAGTTCCAAAGATAGAGTAGGTCTTGTGAAAGCGCATGTTAGTTTTTTGAGAATTAGCTTTGAAAAAAACAAAAAAGTTCCGCGCTATGGGAAACAATTTAAAGAAGAGTTTGCTCGTCAAATATTTAAAACGTGTGTGACATCTATTCCGGGGTTGATTGCAAGTAACGTGAGCCCGGGTTGTTGTGGAATTAAAGATGAGCCGCTGAAAGGAGGCTTTGTTGTCGCATCTACTGTTCGAGATTTTTTTTGGTGGAAAGATAATTATTTTAAAAATATGCCCGAATTT
Source organism: Coxiellaceae bacterium (assembly GCA_044359385.1). Lineage (GTDB taxonomy): Bacteria > Pseudomonadota > Gammaproteobacteria > JAJRRL01 > JAJRRL01 > JBIKMG01. The sequence continues at coordinate 47,001 of JBIKMG010000005.1, read as the reverse complement.
TTTCGTCGAGCTAATAGTCAATCCTATTCAGGTATAGAACGTTTTGGCTATGGTTTATTGGGATTTTTCAGTTTGTTTTTGCCATTTATCCTGGGCCCAATTATGAGGGCCATTGCTTACGATTCCATGGTTCCAAGCTTTGCAGCAAAAGACAAAGAATTTAAATCAAATAAGTCTTTGGCAAAAATGAATAAAGCGAAAGCACAGAAATCAAAAAAATCAAAAATAGCTCAAGCGTTATCAAAAATAGCCATGAATAAGCAAAGCGATTCGGAGAAGCAGATACCCTGGGTGAGGCCAGAAGAAACAGCAGCAAAAGCAGTCTTACGTTATATGAAAGATAGTGATAAACCAGAGTGCTTGACTAAGCCCTGCTTTGGATCTATGGATGGTGTTGAGCTTAAAAGTTCGTTGTACCATTTTATTTTTGAATTAAAACGCGAGAAAGCAAAAAAAGCGAATATTAAAACCCGAATAATGGAACACACTTCTATAGCATTTGGCTATCCACAACATACATTGATTCGTGATGCAAGAGATATGATAGTAGGGTCTGCTGAAGAAGAGGAACGATGGAATGCGTATAATTATGCGCAACTGGCAGCAACCTATGGAATAGCTGCAGAAACTATTTATGAGGTAGAAGGCCTTGACCCGCAAAGGCGATTCGATTTTCAGGAGACTGTAAAAAAAAGTGTTCTTGAATTTAAAGATCGAGTGTTGAAATTGGATACATTTGAAAAACAGTGTGCTGCATTGGATTCATTCATAAAAAATAAATTGGGTGCTATTTTGACTTCGGCATCGGACGGAAAAATAAAATCGGAGAGTGTGGTTAGGGACTTGGATAAAGCAAAGGACTGGGTTGCACTTTATCAACAGACAGTCGCTGTCGCGACAATCGATAGGATGGAATCAGAAAGTGGTTCCGTTGAGATAGTTCGAGTTGAAGAGCCGTTGACGGCATTGACTCCCGAGTTAATTGCTGAGTATGAAAACAGATACCAGAAGGATTGGTATAGAGTTCAATCGAATAAAAATAGAAAAATGATTGAGCATTTTATGCCGTATATTTTAAAAGGGCATCAAATACCCAGTCAGCTTAGAAAATTTCTACCTGGCCTAAAAAATGCGTATAAGAGCAGCATAGTTTTAAAAGAAAAATCCAGCGGATTTAAAAAATTATCGCATAGCAATCATTGTGCTGCCATTGTTCCTGTCATTATGCCAGATCATCCGTATTTAGACGGATTAGCTGAAGGAGATCCAGGTGGTGATTTTAAAAATTTGACAAAAGAAGAGCGCAAGAACCGAATGCATGAAGAAAGAGTGCGTTTGACAAAACTTGGAATGTTGCAGCAACGAATGGTGACAGGTTGCGAAACCAGTACCATGGTGGCTTTAAATTCTGTATTGGCTGATGATGTGATTGCCTTACGGGAATTGGGTAAATCTAAAAAAACAGAGTTGTTAGATAAAGAAATGGCATGGGTGACACTGAAAGCCGCAAACGAATTAGTAAACACGAAGGCAGCAAAAATTTGTTTAAACGGATTTAATGTGTTGGAAGCAAACAACGATGAGTCGATTAAAGCGTTTAGAAAAAAAGTGAAAGCATTTAACGCTCAATTAAAGGGGACATCAGCAGCTGATTTCATCGAAAAAATCAGCGATTCACTCTTAAGACTTAAAAAAAGATTAAATACGAGTCCAGCAAAACGGTTTTTTAGTGGTATGGATAGAGAATCCATTGGAGTAAAAATTGTTCAAGAGTTTACATTTTTAAGTGAGTTGTATAATCGAGCATTGAGTAAGCTCGGGATTGATCATCCTCTGTCGAAAGTTTTTCAAACACACGAGCTTTTTTATGCCTGTGCTAGTGGTGAAAATAGAACAGGGGTTGTTGAAATAGCCGCACAAATAAAAGCGATCACGACTAATTTTCCGCATTTTACAAGTGGTGAGCTGATTACAATGTATCGTAGATTGGCTCAAAGTGGGCACCTTCAATACATCACAGGATCACAAGGTAGTATCATGGGTACAGAAGGGATTCGGGATAAATCGATGGGTGCTTTGCCCCATAAGTTTGAAACGATAAAAGATATAATTGCTACACGTCATGCGGGTTATAAAAGTGCTGGAGGATATTTGTTGCAAGCCTTCCTGAAAAAATTTAAAAATCTTTCTGGTGGAAAATCGACTGTTGTTGCTGAACAAGCAGAGTCAAATCAAAAGCTGACTCAGCGAGAAAAAATACCGCCTAAGAAATGTAGCATTCATGAGATAAAAGATCTCCTGGTTTCTTTTCGAGAAAAGTTGAATGAGAAAGATTCCAATTATCTTAATCGTTTAATTTTGCAGTGTGATGCTTGTTTAGTGAATAAGGCTGATCCGGAAAAAATGAAGCTGCATACAGATGCGTTGATCAAGAAATTAAGCAAATTTGCGTTTAATGCTGTTATTTTTGCTGCGGAAAAAGATCAATTAATTTCTGGCTCAGTAAAAGAATTGTTAGCTCATTTATTTGAGTTGACGCATAATCAAGATTTGAAAACAGTCGTGAATTTTGGTGCTCAGGATTTGCGTGAAATTAAAAAAGCATTAAAAGATAGAAAAAAAAATACAATATCAGGTGCTGCTATTGGTGCAGGTGTGGTTGCAGCTGTTATCTTAACGGGGCCTTTAGTCGGTAGTTTATCGGCTTTGAAGGGGCTTGCGGCATTGGGTGGTTTTTCCTTGAAGGCCAAGGCGGCTGCTGATGTCGTGGGTGCGGCTACTGGTTTACTAGCTGGTCGGTCTCATGGTCGTCGACCCAAAAGCATTTTCGATAAAAAAACAGAAGGATTTTTTACGAGCATAGAAAGTGTAATCGAAGAGAGAAAAAATCTGAATTCGATTTTAAAGTCGTTTAAAGATTTTCTGGGTTTAAATGGGTTAGAAAATGTCTATGTGAATAATCGCATCCCGACAGAGTCTGATTTAGAGACCGTGGAGTCATCCGAAATTGCCCAAATTGGAACGGGTCGAGAAGAGCTGGAAAATCATTTTGTAGTGACTCTTAATTTAGAGAATTCAGATCTGCCCCAGTATCAACCGATGCATAAAGAGCTTAGAAAAAAAGAAGAGCTTCGAGTTGATCGATCAAATAATATATCCCTGGCATTTAAAAAAAATGATTTACGTTGTGTTCGGCTTGAGAATGAAGGCCTGTATACACCAGCAGAGCAGTTGCTGAGTTTCTTGCACCAACAAAATAAAACCGAAATTAGACTAACTGGAAATTTATCAGAGACTTTTTCTGATCGGATAAAAAAGCAAGCAAAGAACTACGGTATCTCTGTGATAGATTCAAGAGAAAATAAGCCGTTGAGTACGGTCATGATTTCGGGAGGCGATTTAGAAGATTCTGTCGTCAGGACGGGGCTGCGTTGTTAGAATAGTTCAATACCCCAACGGTTGAAACACTCGGTAATTCGCTGATGCCACTAGATACACTCGCTTATAAGACGGTCGAGCAGGCCTTAAGTTTAGAGTGAGGCTTAATGGAATCGAAAAAAATCGGATTTTATCCCAGCTTTTTTGTCATTAAGTCTGTGACGACTTGTGGGTTTGCTTTGCCTTGGGTGGCTTTCATGATTTGACCCACAAAAAATGCCATCAGCTTGGTTTTTCCAGCTTTGAATTCTTTGACCTGCGAGGGATTCTTAGTGATAATATCATCCAGTAATTGTTCAAGTGAACTAGTATCTGAAATTTGCTGCAAGCCTTTGGCTTGAATTATTTTTTCTACGTTCGTCTCGCCAGACCACAGCGCCTCAAAGACTATTTTGGCACCGGAGCTGGACAAGGTATTGTCAGTAATCTTACGGAGTAATTCTCCGAGCGATTCTGCGCTAATTTGAGATTGTTCAATAGATAATTGTTGTTTGTTTAATTGAGCGCTGAGCTCGCCGCAAACCCAATTTGCGACGAGCTTCGCATCTGGGTGAGTAGCTAATACGTGTTCAAAAAAATCAGCAGTTGCTTTTTGTTGCGTCAGCTTATAGGCATCTAAAGGTGTCAGTTTTAGTTCTTGGATAAAACGCATTTTTCGAATCCAAGGGAGTTCAGGCAGTTTTTTACGGATGGTTTGAATACGTTCGTTGCTAAGTTCGACCGGTAATAAATCGGGATCGGGGAAATAACGGTAATCGAATGCCTCTTCTTTGCTACGCATACTGCGTGTTTCCTTTCGCTCGGGATCATAGAGGCGAGTTTCTTGAATCACTTGACCACCGGCTTCTAAAATATCTGTTTGTCGTTCTATTTCAAAAGCGATTGCTTCTTGGATAAAGCGAAAGGAATTTAAATTTTTAATTTCAGCACGTGTTCCCAAAGTTTTTTGCCCTAGGGGCCTCAAAGAAATATTGACATCGCAGCGAAAGGAGCCTTCTTGCATATTGCCATCACTGATTTCTAGATAGCGTAGGAGTTGTTGCAAGGTTTTTAAATAACTCACGGCTTCTTGCGCATTTCGAATGTCTGGTTCAGACACGATTTCTAAAAGGGGAATACCAGCACGATTTAAGTCGATGCCAGATTTCCCAGGAGCAACACCATGTAGAGATTTTCCAGCATCTTCTTCTAAGTGCGCTCGGGTAATGCGAATCACTTTTTCTCTTCCATCTTCTAAGGTAGTCATTAAGGCGCCTTGACCGACGATCGGATGATCCATTTGACTGATTTGATAGCCTTTAGGAAGGTCGGGGTAGAAATAATTTTTACGAGCAAATACACAAGACGATTCTATTTTAGCATCAATAGCCAAGCCAAACATGATCGCGAAATTAACCGCTTGCTCATTTAAAACGGGCAAAGTGCCTGGCAAACCTAAGTCAATCGCGCAGGCTTGAGTGTTAGGTTCAGCACCAAAAGTAGTGGCGGCACCTGAAAATATTTTGGATTTACAAGCCAATTGGGCATGTACTTCTAATCCGATGATTGTTTCCCATTGCATGGTCTTACCTCGGTGTGTCTGCTATAGCTGGAATTCTTTGATGCCAGTCGGTTTTTTGTTGATATTGATGTGCAATATGAAGCAAGGTTGCTTCTGAAAAATGAGGACCGAGTAATTGTGCTCCGATGGGTAATCCATCGATAAATCCAGCCGGCATCGATAAACCGGGTAAGCCGGCTAGATTGCAAGCAATTGTAAAAATATCGGATAAATACATCGAAATGGGATCATGGGTCTTTTCGCCAAGTTTAAATGCGGGGGTGGGTGTGACGGGTGAAAAAATGCAGTCAACTTTTTGAAACGCATCTAAAAAGTCCTGGCGAATGAGGCGGCGAACTTGCTGGGCTTTGCGATAATACGCATCGTAATATCCAGCACTTAAAACATAAGTACCGGTTAAGATGCGTCGTTTAACTTCGTAACCGAAGCCTTCACTGCGCGATCGTTCGTACAGTTCTTTTAGATTATGATAATTCGATGCACGATGACCAAAGCGAATACCGTCAAAGCGTGATAAGTTGGCTGAACACTCTGCGGGTGCTAGCACATAATAAGCAGCACTCGCTAAGTGGGTGTGTGGCAAAGAAATCGATTGAAAATTAACCCCAAGCTTCGTCAGTTCTTCGATTGCGTTATCTAACTGTTGTCGCATATCTGCAGGCAATTGGTCTGAAAAATATTCTTGTGGCAAACCCATCTTCATACCGTGTAAGGAATGAGTGAAGTGCTCCATGTAATTCGGAATCGCTTGATGACTACAAGTAGAGTCACGCGAGTCATACTGAGCCATTACAGCTAGTAACTGTGCAATATCTTCTGCTGAGGGTGCCATCAAACCGGCTTGATCTAAGCTCGAAGCAAAAGCAATCATGCCATAACGGGATATTCGGCCATAAGTGGGTTTCAGTCCTGTAATACCCGTATGTGCGGCTGGTTGGCGAATAGATCCACCGGTATCGGTTCCTGTTGCAATCGGGGCTAGACGCGCAGCGACGATGGCAGATGAGCCACCGGAAGATCCTCCGGGTGTGTGTTCCAAATGCCAGGGATTTTTAACGCTACCATAAAAACTGTTTTCATTGGATGAACCCATGGCAAACTCATCCATATTTGTTTTACCGAGCATCACACAACCTGCCGCATTGAATTGCTCGACTACATGTGCATCGTAGGGAGAAATAAAATTATCTAACATTTTCGAAGCACAACTTGTTTTGATGCCTTGGGTGCAAAAGATATCTTTTTGCGCTATCGGGATCCCAGTCAGTGGAGAAGCCTTGCCAGCTGCTCTGGCTGCGTCGGCTGCTTTTGCTTGCGCAAGAGCGGGTTCTCGACAAATCGTGATGAAGCCATTCAAGACAGGATTGAGTTCTTCAATTCGATTTAAATAATGGGTAGTTAACTCAACCGACGACAGGCATTTGCTTTCTAAAAGCGCCATCAATTCTCGAATGCTTTTACGATGCATAGGGGCTCCGATTAGTTGGCAGCATCAATCACAGCAGGCACTAAGTAGAGCCCGTTTTGAATCTCAGGTGCAATCGCTTGCATTGTTTCCCGGACATTTATTTCGCTGATAATATCTTTACGCAGCGGTTGATGCATGCCAAGGGGATGTTCTAGTGGCTCAACTGAAGACGTATCGATTTTCTCAAGTTCGGCTACAAAGTTCAGTATGGTATTAAGTTCTTCGCTGAGAGACTGTTTTTCTTCTAGGCTTAATTGAAGTCTGGCAAGTTCAGCTGTTCGAGCAATGATTTCAGGCGTTAGAGACATAGAGAACCTCGTTTTGATACGTTTCGTATTATACCAACTTGTTCAGCCACGGCAAACGTTCCTGTCTAATAATGCGTAGTGTAGGCCTAGCTCTTGCTGTTTATCGGATAAGTGGATTTGCAAAAAGTGGTTCAAGCATCATGCCTCGGTTATATCCTTATAACCAGTGGCTTTATAAAGTAGGCCGATTTTCTGGTCTAGGGCCGGCTTCAGTATTAAAAACACGAGGACGAGTGGTAGTAAGAGGTGGTTTCATTTCAGGGGGTAAGTCAAACTTAGCGCTTTGGAGTTTCGTTAGTAATTAGGGCCATGAGCTGTTGAGTCATAAACTTGCTTTCTGGATTTTCAGCATTCCAACGGTCTTCTAGGCTAGAGTCATCGCTTAATGAAGGTCGCTCCGGTTTATTATCCGGATACGGTGTTAGCCATGTCTGACCATTTGCTAGTTCCCGCCTACTTTGGATGTAAGTTGAAAAAGTGACTGTTGCAAGTGGAGCAGATTCACCGGTGTATATCTTCATTCCGACAAGAAAAGATCGGGATACCGAGATAGGAATAGAGCTTATAAAGGATGAAATAATGTCTGCTTGAAATTTTTGTTCTCTAGGATCATCCGTTCTAACATACGAGGGTGCTCGCAATAAAACGATATGGGTAAATACATCTATGAGTAACTCAGCAAATCTTGGGTTGTTTCCCCTACGGAAAATTATACGATCATTGCGCAGCGCAACCTCCTCAAGAAGATCAATACAACTATCGGGCTTCGTTATCTTTAATGGGTCTATCGGAAAAGATAAGCCTAATGAATTGCGTCCAAACTCAGATTCTAATTTTTTTAAATCAAAACCTAGATGTGGAAATGCGATATCGTTACAATCGGCATAAATAAATGATCATCAGGAAGGCTTCCAGCAATAGCAATTCGTAAAATATCAGATGCGATAGTATAAGCACACAGATCACCTGAATGACCTTTAGAGACAAACTCGTGAATAGTTTCAGCTAAAAGCCCCATAACTTCGCGATAATCGCGTATCATAACACCTGCTTCGATAAGGCATTCGCTAATTACAGAATTTAATGTTTCACGATCAGTCCAGAATTGAATAGTAAAACCTGTTCCAGTGGCATCGAGAGCCATCTGCATCAGATTTAAAGTGACAACGATCGGAATACGCCCTTTAGCTGCTGTGAAAAAAATACCATTAATTGAGCCTGAATTGAGCCTGACATCGTTTATCCATTTCGTGAAATATAATAAAATTTGGTCAATTATAAAGCGCAAATGTCATGTTGTAAACAAGTAGTCGATACTCCGTAAAGATCTAACTTTCGATGAATCAACCACAGGTTCATCGTTAATCGATTTTTGGGATACCTCACCTTGTATGCAGGCCTTCAGTCTTATCTGTGGTGAACCACTAAAAATATCGCTGTAAGCCCGACGAAGCAATCCACATCTAAAAACTCGGCTATTCTGGACTGAGGTTCTGAATGAGTGCCCACTTCGAGAGCAACCTGTTTGATTCAATTGCTCGTAACATCGGTGTAGATGGCGGGTTGTTTGGTTTGCATGACACACTTCTTTTTCCGAGTGTGGTTATAGAATAAAGGCAGAAATTCTAAATGGAATGGCCCTCGGAATTGCTGCAGAGCTATCGACTCCCTTTGTATAATGCGCTAAGCTTGGCGCATCGGGTTTAGCAACAAAGGATGATAGGATTATGGCCTTAAGACAAATGATGCGTGGGATGGTTTCTACGGATTTCGCAATTGATTTAGGTACAGCCAATACACTGATTGTGTCGCAAGGTGAGATTATCTTGAATGAACCATCCGTGGTCGCTATCCGAAAGAATGGACAAGGGCAAGAAACGGTTGTCGCGGTTGGTGCTGATGCCAAGCGTATGTTGGGTCGAACTCCCGGTCATATTGTAGCTATTCGACCATTAAAAGACGGCGTCATTGCTGATTTTCATAGTACGGAAAAAATGTTGCAGTATTTTGTGCGCAAGGTTCATAAATCACGTTTTTTACGCCATAATCCACGTGTACTCATTTCTGTACCTTGTGGATCGACTCAGGTAGAGCGTCGTGCCATTCGTGAATCCGCATTGGGAGCAGGTGCACGAGAAGTGTTTTTAATAGAAGAACCAATGGCAGCAGCGATAGGGGCAGGGCTTCCTGTCGAAGAAGCCAGTGGCTCTATGGTGGTGGATATTGGTGGTGGAACGACTGAAGTTGCGATCATTTCTTTAAGTGGTGTTGTATATGCTGAATCCGTTCGCATTGGAGGGGATCGATTTGATGAAGCCATTATCAGTTATGTTCGTCGTAATTACGGTAGTTTAATTGGTGAGGCAACAGCTGAGCGAATTAAGCATGTGATTGGGACGGCTTTTCCAAATTCGGATGTTAAAACCATTGAGGTCCGTGGTCGCAATTTGGCAGAAGGCGTACCGCGTAGCTTTACCCTGACGAGCAACGAAATTTTAGAAGCCTTGCAAGAGCCGTTGTCTGGTATTGTTGGTGCTGTCCGTGCTGCTCTTGAGCAAGCTCCTCCCGAGTTGGCATCCGATATTGCTGAGAGAGGGATGGTGCTGACAGGTGGTGGTGCTTTATTGAGAGATATCGATCGTTTATTGATGGAAGAAACAGGCTTGCCAGTGATTATTGCAGAAGATCCATTGACTTGCGTTGCTCGTGGTGGTGGTCGTGCGTTAGAAATGGCTTGCACCATTGGGCGTCATTTTTTCTCAGAAGAGTAACAGCCATTTTCGCCCAAAAGCTGCTGGGTAAAGACCGCATCAAGGATGAGGAGTGGTTTGTATGAAAACAAGAATGTTTCAATCCAAGCCTCGGTATGGCCGAAAGGTCATGGTGGCTAGCCTCCTTTCCCTCTTTTTATTTTGGGCTGGTTCGCAAAACTGGGGAAAGTTGATTGAAAGTAAGCTCGCAAGCCTCGTTTCGCCTATTCACTATTTAATGGATGTCCCTGTTCGAGGCTTTCGTTGGTTGCTAATGAGTGCAAAAACACAGCATGACTTAGTCACGGAAAATGCTAAATTACGTGCACATCAACTGTTATTAGAGTCAAAAGTACATCGTCTCATGAGCTTGCAGCGAGAGAATAGGCAGCTGAAACAATTGAATAACTCAGCCCAAAAGCTAACAGTTGCTGTCCAAAGCACCCGTTTAATTGCCGTTTCTCTAGACCCTGCCTTGAATGAATGGTTGATCGACTCAGGAAAATTGCAAGGCGTAACGGTTGGGCAACCTGTTCTCGATGCTTTTGGGGTTGTGGGTCAAGTGATATCTGTGGCGGATAATACAGCGAAAGTCTTACTACTGACGGATACAAAAGGGGCGATCCCTGTTCAAAACTCTCGTACAGGTGAACGTGCTATAGCTGTTGGTATTGGAAAGAAAAATCAGTTAATTTTAAAAGGAGTCGAAAAAACGGCTGATATCCGAAAAACGGATTGGTATATTTCATCCGGACTTGCGCAACATTTTCCTTTTGGTTATCCAGTCGGGCAAGTGATAGCAGTTAACAGAGATAATGCAGAGCAATTTTTAGCCGTGAAACTACAGGTTGCTGCACATTTGGGGCAAAGCAATCAACTGTTATTGGTCAAGCCAGATAAGGATGAGAGGCATGCGATAGAATGAACTATATAAATCTTCGCCTAAAAATAGTGATTAGCCTCGTTGTAGCGATGCTACTTTCCGTTGTCTATTTATCCTCTTTTTGGCAAGGTTTTATGCCACCTTGGGTTCCGATGGTTCTTTTTTATTGGCTGATTTTTAAAATAGTTCCTCTGAATATTTGGCTAATTTGGTTGGTTGGTTTTTTGAGTGGTTGCTTGTTGGGTGATCCTTTAGGGGTTAGTTCGTTTTGGATGGTATTGCTTGCGTGGCCACTATTGAGTTATCAACGGACATTTAAATTTATGACCACTTCTAGTTGTTGGTTAATTTGGATTTTAGTATCGGTTGTGTATACGTGCTTAAAGGTTTCGTTAATGGGGCTTTTTGGTTATGTGGGCTTAAATGCAGCTGCATTTAAGCCAATACTTTCTACTGTCATTATCTCGCCAGTTATTTATGTTGTATTGAATACATATGCTCAGTTGTCCTTTCTGGGTAAACGGCTTGACCCATGAGGAAATCGATTAGCAGGTTGATAGCTTTGGTTGTTAGCTGTTTAGTCTTAATTGTTATTCTGATGGGTTTCTTTCGCTTTGGGTTACCCTGGATTGCTGGAAAAACTAATTTTCTATCTCAATTCTTATCGCAGCGATTAGGTGTTTCTCTTGCGCTTCGTGGAGTCACAGTTCGAGTTGAGAATGCGACGGTCTTTATGACGATAGAGGAAGTATCTGTTGCCGCGAAAAAAAGAATAGAGAAACCCGCATTGCTTTGGCAACAGGTAAAACTTCAGGCTAATTTTTTTCATATGTTAAAAGAGGGCCATTTTTTTTTGGATGGTTTGAGTTGGAAGCATGGTTTAGCCGTTTTTAGTTTTGATAAAGACAATCATTTGCGGCTAGGTTATCCCGACATGCCTATTGCATTTAAGTCGAGAAAAACTGCAGTTTTTGATTGGCTTAACTTACCGATTTCATCGAATAGTTTTCTGTCTTTGAAAGATACAACAGTCAGTTTTATGCGCTTAAATAAACAAGTAAATCTTCGTATGCCCTCGCTAACGTTAACGACAGGAAAAAAACACGATTTCCTTGTTGAGTTTGGGATTAACCAACCTAAAAATTGGCAAGAAGCAAGTATGACGTGGGGAGAAACTGGAAGTGCAGAGCCGATAAAGATGGATTTCTCATTGCATCAACTAAATATTGCCCCGTTACTAACGGTATTGAACGCGAGTAATAAAAAGTTCCAGCCCAGTTTTTTAAACGTGAAGTCAAGTTGGATACGAGAGGGTATGCATTGGTCAGGTGGTTGGCAAGGGTTAAACGTATCAATTAAGTGGGAGGATAATAACCATTTGCTCATCAAAAACAGCAGCGGTGTCTTGATGGGCCACAATCCGACTTGGGCGATAGAAATGCGTTGGCCGACTATCCAGTTAAATTCCTATCAATTAGAGCCACAAAAATCGAAATTAATGATTCAGGATGAGACTTCTTTGAAACGGTTAACCTGGGTGCTTCCCAAAATAAAATTAACCGAATGGATCTCTTTTTTAAGTCCTGTATTTGAGCTCAAAACAAAAAATGAGCTTGCTAATCTGGGATTGAAAGGCGCGATAGAGTCGCTTCAGTTTCAAGTGAAGTTGGGAAAAAAGATGGATCTGCAAGCAAAGGCTTTTCTTCAAAATCTCGGATGGAATTCAACTGAAAAGGTGCCAGGTTTTATGAATTTATCGGGAGAATTGAGTTATGATTTCCTCAAAAAATCCGCTCAATTAGCCATGAATATTAAGCAGGGTGAATTTAATTGGCCCGCAATGTTTCCTGCGAAGTGGGAAGCGATATATTGCAAAGGACTGTTTTTTTTGGCAAAAGAAAAATCGAATTGGAAGTTGTCATTCGAGGATTTAGATTATCGAGATAATTTTGTAACACTAAAAGCCGAAGGTTTATTGAATTTAGATAAAGACGGAAATAATCCTCAGTTTGATTGGGCCGCTAAATTTTCGATCAATGAATTGATTCACGTTAAAAATTATCTACCTTATAAAATGAGAGAGCACACACGAATCTGGCTGAACCGCGCTTTTGAAAAGGGTTCTGTTAAAAATGCCATCATGAGTTGGAAAGGTCCGATACTCGGTTTTCCATATGCGCATAATCAAGGTCAATGGAAATTGTTTGTTCCAGTCGAAAACTTAACAATGAATTATAGCCCAGGGTGGCCGTATATTACCCAAACAGTCGGTGAGTTCAATATGCATAATACAGCAATTACATTTTCTGCTTCAACCGCTAATCTGAAAGGAAATACAATTACTAACGCATCTGGATCTATTCCAACTGTTGTGCATCCTATTTTGTATGTGAAAGGTCAAGTAGCAACACAATTGCAAAACATCCAGGATTTCATAAGTGTCTCCCCACTTCCTTTTAGAAAAGATTTGCAGGCAGTTAGATTAAGTGGTCCAGCGAAAGTTGATATTCATTTACAAGCAGATGTCAGTCAGAAGCATGGGGATGTTTTTTTGAATGGGTTTCTCGATTTAAACAAGGCCACTGTTTCATTACCCGCATGGAATATAGATATTACCGACACAACAGGGTTGTTGAAATTTACGGAGCAAGGAATTACGGGTGAAAATATCGCGGTTTCTTTACTCGGCTCTAAAGGGTGGGTGGATATGAAGGCCCAGAAAGAAGGTTCGGGTAATACCTTGTTAACATTAAATCTAACAGGCGACCTTTCCATGGATGCCTTAGATAAAAAAATGCCTTTTGCCTTGCTAAATTATTTTCGAGGAATGACTCACTACAGTGCGAAATTAGTTTATGGTGGAGTTCTAGATCCAAGCAAAAACCTCTTTTCCTTCCAGACAAATATGAAAGGCGTTACCGTTGATTTACCAAAACCGTTTGATAAAGCAGCGGCAGCAGTCCTTCCGACTACATTGACGATGAGTTTGGCTGAGAGTCAACCCGTTGATTTTTCTTTTAGTTATGGCCAGTTGGTCCAGGGGGTGATGCAATTAGATCGGCAAGGCGAGCATTCGACGTTTAAATCTGGCGCCATTGTGATAGGTGATTATGTTCCTAAGTTGCCTGTTCAGAAGGGTTTAGTTTTGACAGGAGTGATAAACCAATTGAATGGTAAAACATGGGCTCCTGTTCTAAAACCGTTTTTCTTGTCTGAATCGGGGATTGATAAAGAAGGTGAGCAGCACGGCATTACGTGGTCATCTATTCATCTGCAAATAAAAGATTTCTCTTGGGGCGTCGACCAATTTTCAGCCCTTCAGTTTTCAGCAGCGCCTGTTAAAGCAGGTTGGGATATTAATTTAGGTACAAAATGGGGTTCAGGAAACGTTTTTTTCCCAGACGATAAAAAGCAAAACTGGATTTTTAGTTTTGAAAACCTAGACGTTAAACCCATATTTCAACAAGAAATGAGTGAGGCAATCCATAAAAAATCAGTGTCAATTCCCTGGTCTTCTGTACCTTCTCTAGAGTTAAGGTGTGTTAACTGCAGCTACGGAAAGAAAACGCTCGGTACGTTTGATTCTTTGTATCAGACGCACTCTCAGGATCATTATGAGTTAAGAACAAACTGGCAATATCATGGAGCAATGTTGGCCTCAAAAATGGAATGGGGAAGTGAAGATTCAGTGAAGATAATCGGCGAAATTTCCGTGGATGATTTGGGATTAATGATTAATGGCTTCAGTCATCATCCATACATTAAAAATGGTTCAGGTACTATTTCTTTCGGGTCTTCCTGGCCAGGTAGCCCCTTTGATTTTTCACGAAAGAATTTATCTGCAATTTGCAAAGTGAATTTAAATAGCATTGGAGTGATTAATTTACCTAAAAAAATGAAATCAGGTTTAGGTATTGTAAAACTTGTTAATTTATTGAGTTTTCAAAACTCCCTCCCGTTTGTGAGTTTGGCTGAAAAAGATTTTTATGTGCACAACCTTTCTTTTATTGCTGAATTAGAAAAAGAAGTGATCTCTACGTCGAATTTTAAATTATATAGCCCAACAGTCGATGCTCAGGTACACGGTAACGTTAATTTTTTAAATAAAACGATTGATATGAAATTGAAATTACAGCCGCAAGTGACGGGTAGTTTACCCATGATTGGTTTGATTGCTGGAGGCCCTGTTGTAGGAATATTGGCCTATGCTTTGAATCAAGTGATAGAGCCGTTAGTAGGCAAAGCAGCTGAAATGAGTTATACAATTAGTGGGGATCTTGCCAATCCCGTTGTCAAAAAAACGCATGCATGATAAAAAATTCCCAGTAAAGATAAAAATGCTTAAGTTCAATAGGAAACCAAAATGTTAGATAACAAACAACTACTTCACTCAGTTAGTCATTCACTACTGGACGAAACAGATGTCACCTTAATCAAATTAAACAAAATTTTAGGGGGTGCGATGACACGGCAAGTGGATTATGCCGATATTTATCTACAACGAATTCATGAGGAAAGCTGGTCAATTGAAGAGAATGTCGTGAAGGAAGCGAGCACCTCTTTGGAACAGGGGTTTGGTCTACGTGTCATTTGTGGCGATAAGACGGGATTTGCTTATGCGGATGACATCAGCTACCGAGCACTAATCGATGCAGCAAGCTCTGCTTCGAGCATTGTTTATTCATCAGGAAGTGCGGCAATCACACCGGTAAAAGATCGATTTTCTAAAATGCTTTACCCAGCGATTAATCCATTGGCTAATAAGAATGATTCGGAAAAAGTCGCTTTTTTGCATGAAGTCAATGCCTATGTTCGTTCATTGGATAAACGAATTGAAGAAGTAACGATTCGATTATCTAGTCGTTATGAGACGGTATTAATGGGTAATGGGTATGGACAATTGGCAGCAGATATTCGACCCCTCGTGACAGTTCATGTGCATGTAATCGCTGTAGAGGGTAAGCGTCGAGAACAAGGCAGTGCCGGTGGTGGTGGTCGGGCGACATTTCAGGAATTGTTTGGTAATCAGGAAGCATGCAAGTTTGCTGATAAAGCCGTACGTCAAGCTATTTTAAATTTATCGGCTATTGCAGCACCTGCTGGTCAAATGCCTGTTGTACTGGGTTCAGGTTGGCCTGGAGTTTTACTGCATGAAGCGGTTGGACATGGGTTAGAAGCAGACTGTAATCGAAAAGGAAGTTCGGCATTTGCAGAAAGAATGGGGCAGAGAGTGGCATCTCGTTTATGTACCGTGGTGGATGATGGAACGATTCCTGGCCGACGCGGTTCGCTGAGTATCGATGATGAAGGTGTGGATACCCAACGTACAACCTTGATTGAGAACGGCGTGTTAGTGGGTTATATGCAAGATAGACACAATGCGCGTTTAATGTCTTCGTTGCCGACGGGTAACGGACGGCGAGAGTCGTATGCACATTTGCCCTTACCCAGAATGACGAATACCTTTATGTTGGCTGGAAGCTCAGAACCCAAAGACATTATCGCTTCGGTAGATCGAGGTATTTATGCTGTCGATTTTTCGGGTGGTCAAGTTGATATTGCCTCCGGTAAATTTGTATTTTCAATGAGTGAAGCCTACCTCATTGAGAATGGAAAAATGGGAGCACCCTTAAAAGGAGCAACTATCATTGGTAACGGTCCAGATGTCTTGCATGAAGTTTCTCTTGTGGGCAATGATTTACAATTGGATAGCGGTATCGGAAGTTGTGGTAAAGCAGGGCAAACGATTCCTGTTGGAGTGGGGCAGCCAACCTTGCGAGTAGATAAGATGACCGTTGGTGGTAGTCAGTAGTTGGAGATGAAATATTTCGCCAAAGAGCAGTTGTATTTTCAGACAGAAGATTTTTTTGCCAATGAAGAACCTCAGTAGGTATTAAAACGCAATTTTTTTAAAACATGAGCTTATTCTTGGGAAATCACCCAGCTTTACTCATAACCTGACCGTTGTGCCCGTTGTTTTGCCCAGCGTTCTTTTTTCGCATACCAACGTTTTCCGCCCATCAATCGAGTGATGTTTTTATCAATGAGCAAGAGCTTGCCAATGTTGAATAAACCTTTGGAGCGTGTTAGCCAACTATCAGATAAAGCGCGTAAAGCGAGCGAAAAAGAAGGTTCGTCGTAGCGGATGTAATGCCACCAACCCGATGGAATAAATAAGGTATCACCGTGGGTTAATTCACAAATATACCCATCAATATGACGTAGCGCAGGGTAGCGTTCAAAGTCGGGTTGACCAATATCAACATTGGTTGATACCGTGAGTGGGTGGCGATAGAGTGCTTCATTGTATTTGGGAGAGAATAAAATCACTGTTTTTTTTCCACCAAAGTGAGTTAGAAAAACATGCGATAAATCAGCATCAAAATGCACGTCAACGGCACTACCTGCATTACCAAAAAAAACGAAAGGATTGCTTTTTACAAAGTTCGATGCGTAATCCGGAAAATTAAAGTCATCGCAGAGTCCGGGCATATTTTTTAAAATATTAAATAAAAACATGCGATAACGGCTGTCTGAATTTTTTAATAAATCAATATATTCCGAAAAAGGAACGGTTTTTTCTGGTGCCAAATAATCACCGCTATTTTCAGCAAAGGCATTTAAATATAAGGGCACATTGACTTCACCATATTTTTCTTTGAGATAGTTAAAGTTCCAGCGTGTAATGGCTGGCCAATCTTTTGCGAAACTTCGAAAAATAAGCGGCTTGTTTTTCGATAAAAACTGCTCGCGAAATTCGTGACTATCGATAGTATCTTGGCGTGGGGCTGGTGTTAATTTCATGAATTTCTCCTGAGGAAAAAATAACTAATTACTTGAGAACAGTATAGATAAATTCGAAAAATTCCGCTACAAAAAAATGTAAAAATAGCTAACGAACTGATTGTATTTTAAATAAAATATTTGAAATAAATAATGATTTTCCCCAGTCCTCTTTTAAAGAAAGAAAATTTGTTGTCCCAATTTTCGTTGGTGATTTCAATAGAATGAGAGAGATCTTGAATGTACAGGTCATGGAGTTCTTGTTTGGCTTGATTTGTTTGAATTTCAGCATCCACCTCTAGATCATGAATGAGGCTTCTGGAGTTTAGGTTGGAAGATCCTACGAGCATCCAATCGTCAATAATGATCGACTTAGCATGAAGCACGGCTGGTTCGTATTCAAAAATACGAATTCCAGACCTCAGTAAGCTGGTGTAATAGGTCCGGCTTGCCCAATCCATAATGAAAATATCAGATTTTTTAGAGAGAAGGAGTCGTACATCGATACCATGCCTGGCTGCTTCTTTCAAACGACGGAGTAAGGACGTGTTGGGTATGAAATACGCGCTGGTGATCCAGATGCGTTTTTTGCTTAAACGGATTCGCTTGAGTAGATTTTTGAAAAGAATATGTTTGGTGTACAAGGTGGTGTTGAGTCGAAAGCGCGGATTTTTTTTAAATCGTTGAAAAGCATCACGCATTCGTTCTCGGATGGTTCGGTGATTCCAGGTATCTTCAAAAGCATTGGTCAGTTCTGTCAGGTCAGTGCAACTGATTCGAACAGAGGTATCACGCCAGCCAAAGCCACCGCGGTTTGTTGGTAAGTGACATTTGTGTACATTAAAGCTGCCTACATAGGCAATTTTGTTATCAATAATGACGGTTTTTCGGTGGTTTCGTGTGTTCATGTTAAAAAAAAGGTATAGCCATTTTAACAATAACCAATGACGTCTAGTTGAGCGTTGCCAGTTCCAAATTTGCCAAGGGAATGGGTTATAAATTTTAGTTTGTGCTCCTGCTTTTTCGAGCTTTTGTGCTAAGCCGTTCCCCCAGAAAGGAGAACCAACACCATCGACTAAAACACGAACAAAAACGCCGCGCTTGAGCGCTTCGATTAACCCCTGTGTCATATCTTGTCCCGCTTGGTCATTGGAAAAAATATAGCTTTCGAAATCGATGCTTTGTTTGGCGTTAGAGATGTCTGCTAGTAGGGCTTGATAATGTTTTTCACCGGATGAAAAAATTTCTTCGCAGAGATTGGGTGTCGATTGCGAAAGAGGGGCGGGTATTTTTTCTTTAGCTATTTTCTTCTTCATCAATCTCGTGAATTTGAAGTTTATTGGTTCGGGCAAAATCCAGAATTGACTGGTAGAGGATTGGATTTGTCGTTGCTAACTCAGGGTCTATGATAACGCATTTGTGGCCATCGCGAAATGAGGGTTTCAGTAGAGGAGAGTAATGGATGCGTCGTTTTTTAAATGTGGAAAGATTGCCACTCATTCGTTCCGCCCAGTCACTGGGTCTGAAGGTTTGCCCTGAAGAAGTCACTCCTTCTATGACAATTTTTTTTCCACGTTGCCCCATTGTTACTCTTTTGTTTTAATTTTGCTTGTATAGCCGATGGACTCGGATATTATAGTAGTTTTAATTCAAGTGCTAGAGGTGTGACACGTGACACAGGAAAATAGTCAGGAGCAGCGGCTGCGGGGCATTTATTTGCTACCCAATTTTTTAACTTTAATTGGTATATTTTCTGCATTTTACGCGATCATAGCCGCGATGTTAGGTAAATTTGGGTATGCAGGGATTGCCATATTGATTGCTGTCTTATTTGATGGGCTAGATGGTAGGGTGGCTCGATTAGCGCATGCAGAGACAGCTTTTGGCGCTCAACTGGATAGCCTAGCAGATATGATTTCCTTCGGATTAGCTCCCGCATTATTGCTTTATACCTGGTCGTTGTCGACGTTAGGGAAAGGGGGGTGGCTCGTGGCTTTTTTATATGTAGCCTGCACAGCTTTGCGGTTGGCTCGATTTAATGTTCAGCTAGTGCATCCGGACAAGCGTTATTTTCAGGGTCTGAACACGACCGTTTCAGCCGCTTTTGTGGCATCTTTGGTTTGGTCAGCAGTCTATTATGGGGTGAATTTTCAGGGTATAGAAATGGTAGTGATGCTATTGACCATTATGCTCGCGTTATTAAAAGTCAGTAATGTTCGTTACCGTAGTTTTAAAGATATGGATGTGCGTAATAAAGTCCCCTTTTTGGCCATTTTTCTAGTAGTCTTAGTCTTTGTGTTGATAGCTTTTGAGCCTCCTTTGGTACTGCTGATACTTTCAGCACTGTATGTTTTTTCAGGACCTGTGATGACACTTTTAGGTTTCTGGAGAGCTCGTCGAAAAGGAAAACAAGCATAGTCTCTTAAGAGCCCGCAGAGCGTCTGGAATAAAGGTAGATCCTTCTAGTCGCGCAGCGTATACTCCTCTAGGGATGAAAAATGCTTATAATTCAAAAAACCACCCACAAGAAGTGAGAAAATGGTAAAAAAATACGATAAAAAAGACCCTTTCTTAGAGCGAGAGATACTGCAATACGAAAATCCTGTACCATCGCGGGAATTAATTATGGATCTGATGAAAGAAATAGGTCGTCCTATGACGCTAAAACAGGTATTGCAAGCGTTTGATCTCAAAAAAGAGGAAGAGCACGAAGGTGTGCGGCGTCGATTGATTGCGATGTCACGAGATGGTCAATTGATAGCGAATCGAACGGGTGGAACCTATGCATTGGTTGATAAAACCAACTTGGTGCGTGGTGTCGTTCAAGGTCATAAAGACGGCTTTGGTTTTTTGATTCCAGATGAAGGCGGCGCTGATATTTTCTTGCCTGCTCGTGAAATGATGACTGTTTTTACAGACGATGTCGTTTTAGTTCGCCCAACTGGACAGCGGGGCTCTAAACAAGAAGGGACCATTGTTGAGGTGATTCAAAGGAGCACGACGCAGTTAGTTGGGCGTTTCTTTCGGGATCAAGAGACCGCATTTGTACAACCTGATTCTAAAAGTATTGCGCAGGATATCTTAGTTGTGGATGAAAGAGGCTTTGCTGTACAAGAAGGCGACTATGTTTTGTTAGAAATTGTGACACAACCAACTCACCGCCGACATGCAACGGGTGCCATTATTAAGCATCTAGGTGATGCATCAGCGCCAGGTATGGAGTCACGTTTATCGGCGTACGCACATGGTATTCCGTTTGAGTGGCCACAAGATGCGTTAGATGAATCCTCTGTTATTCCAGAAATAGTGAGTGAGCAAGCATCATCAGGTCGTTTAGATTTACGTAAAGATCCGTTTGTCACGATTGATGGTGAAGATGCGCGTGATTTTGATGACGCGGTGTATGCCAAAGCAGATGAAAGTGGTTGGGTCTTGAAAGTGGCTATCGCGGATGTTGCTCATTATGTGCCGGTGAATTCAGCACTTGATCGGGAAGGGTATCGTCGGGGTAACTCGGTTTATTTTCCCAATGAAGTGATCCCGATGCTCCCAGAACGTTTATCCAATGGTATTTGTTCGCTAAATCCGAAGGCGGATCGACTCGTTTTGGTTTGCGAAATGGTGATTAATAAAGTAGGGCTCATTAAAAAAACACGGCTGCATGAGGCGGTAATTCATTCACATGCGCGTTTTACGTATACCCAGGCCTCAAATTTGATTTCGGGTCAAGGTGAGCATGAGCAGTTGCCTCAGTTACAGGAGTTGTATCGGTTGTATCACGCTTTTCAGGAACAACGTAAGAAAAGAGGCACTATCGAATTTGAAGTGGATGAACCGTTATTTAGTTTTGGCGAAGATCGAAAAATTAATAATGTCGGTATTCGCTCTAGAACGGTCGCCCATAAAATCATTGAAGAGTGTATGTTGGCAGCCAACGTATCCGTCGCTAAATTTCTAGAAAAATCAAAATTACCTTTTCTGTACCGTATTCATAGTACGCCGAGTTTAGAACGCTTAGAAAAATTACGAGATTTTTTATCAAATTTTTCTTTAAAATTAGGGGGAAAAAACGCGCCAACAGCAAAAGACTATAGTCATTTAATGAATACGGTGCTAAAGAGAAACGATGCACATTTAATTCAGACAGTCGTGTTGCGTTCTATGCAGCAGGCTGTGTATTCGCCAGAGAATGTAGGTCATTTTGGTTTGGCGTATGATTCTTATTGTCATTTTACATCGCCTATTCGTCGTTATCCGGATTTGTTGGTGCATCGTGCCATTAAGCATGTGTTATCGGGAGAGCATAAAAAGAAATTTATTTATGACAAGCGAGAGTTTCTTAATTTTGGAGAGCATTTATCGATTACTGAGCGGCGTGCTGATCGCGCTTCACGCGAAGCGATGGATCGCTTGAAATGTGAATATATGCAAGACAAAGTGGGTGACGATTTTTCAGCCAAAATTGTGGATGTCACTGGTTTTGGTTTGTTTGTCGAGTGTGATGAAATTTATGTACAAGGTTTATTGCATATTTCAGCGTTAGAAAATGATTACTATGATCATGACCCGGTTGCGCATTGTATGCGTGGAAGGTCTGGCGGTCAGGTTTATCGCTTGGGCGATAGTATTAAAGTAAAAGTTGCAAAAGTGGATGTGGATGAGCGGACAATTGATTTCGTGTTAAAATGAACGCGTATAAAAGCCAGTTATTGTGTTATTTTCGGTGAGTAATTGAGATCAATACGGGAATATCTTTTGTGTCAGATTAGACAAATGAGCGTCTTTTTGTTCATTGGTAGTTGCTGCTAGTGACTACTTGAATCACTAAATCCTCGTCTGCAATCCAGCAAGGGTCAAGTGAGTCTATCAGTTTTTCGGGATTTTTTATGAACTCTGCTTTGGTTTTTTTGTTTTGTTTTTTGATAAAGTATTCGAGTTTTAAAGCAGTGCTCTTGCCTCCATTTTCGAGAAACCAAGCCGCTGCTACGTGTTTGGGGGGGAAAGCTCGAGTATATCGGCAGTTGATGCCTTGTACGTGCTCTAAATACCGTCGCAGTAGGTCTGTAGTGATGCCTACGTAATAGCTGCTATTCTGACACTCGAGTATGTAAACGGTATAGCTCATTTTTAGCCGGAGTAAAATATTAAGGCAAGATTAATTCTTAAATTAAATTAAATCAAGCTTTCCCGACATGGAGAAAGAGGGTATATAGTGGTAGGATACTTCAGAAATTTTTAGCGAATCAGGTGAGTGGTTAGGAATCCTGTATTTTTATCTCAGATTGACTAAAAATGGATGTGGTTATGTTCACTAGGAATTTTTCAGGATACTTCGCTCTTGGTTATGGATGTTAAGATGCATAGGTCTGCGGTACAAACAAAACCCACTTGGGTACAAAATCAGGGAAATGGAAGCATTGATTTGCCTCGTGCCCTTTCTCAGCCATTTTCAAATACGCCGGAAATTTTAAGCTTTGAAATCCCAGAGGATTTGAAAAGTTATATCAAAAATTCTGAGTTCTCTTTATACGAAATTGTGACAGCCTCAATGGCTATTTTGCTGCATCGTTTTTCCGCTCAAGATCACTTGTCTTTGTGTGTGTTATTTGGTTCAGATAAACCACATGTGGTTGCATTGAATTTTTCAGAAGAAACCTTGAGCACAGATATAATGACTTCCTTCAAGCAAGCCAAGTTAAATGCTCAAGCGTGCGAAGCCTTATCGCAGGATGTGGCGCTTTTAATTGAGCAAAGCTCGATTTATAGAAGTGCTAACGAAGAGGGTTCTTTTCCACACTACAATATGCAAGCTAAATTAATAGATTTTTTAGTGATTAAAATCGATAGAAAGCTATATATAGAAGTCGCGTACAATCGACGACATATCCGTGAGTGGCTAATCAATAAAATGATGGAAGCACTATTTACGATGTTTGAAGATATTTGTACGGAAAAGGCATTGCCAGTTCGACGATTGCGTTTATTATCTCCAACACGGTTACTTTCACTTCGTCCAAGGCGCGCACATGATGCTGACTTATATTATTTCTCAGTTATTAAAATGTTTGAGCTCATGGTTAAAGAAAGTCCCTTTTCCACAGCTGTGGAGTGTATCAATGGGCAAAAAATCAGCTATGAGGCATTGAGTTCAGTCATCAACCGATTTGCTAACTACTTGATAACTGTTCGAACGCATCACGTACCAATCGCCATTATCGGATCAGGCACCCCGCTTAGTTTGATTGCAACATTGGCTTGCATGAAGGTCTCAATTCCCTATGTTTCTGTCCCTGCGAATCTTCCGCTGGCTAGTTTACAATCGGTTATGACGCAGCATAAGATCGTGTTATGTATCAGTAATCAGCCAATTGAATCGTTGGCTGTTACTTGGATAGATAGGTATGATTCTCAGGAAATGAATGCGTGCTCACCGAATTGTGCTTCCGTACTAACAGAAGCTAACGAAATTGTCGGATATTATTATACGGCAGGTAGGGGGGGGGTTAGTCGAGCAGTTCCGATTACACATAAGTTGATTTTCAATCAAGTGGCATCCATGCAGCAACTGGATATTTGGAGCAAGGATGATCGTGTCTATTGTTACGATGAAACAGGCTATATTGTTTCACTCAATGAATTTATCGTACCGTTGTTAAACGGAGCCACTCTCGTTATCGCTTCTGATCAAGCTCGTCAATCTGCAAAAGCGCTTAGAGCAGAGTTGAATGCTAAAAAAATAACAATCTGCTATTTGAAGCCTGGGTACATACGCGGGCTTATTCGAGAGGGGTTTTTTAAAGCCGATTATTCGTTACGAAAAATTTTTTGCTATGGAGGGCCGTTGTGTGAAAATGATTTATGCCACATGAATAAACCAGATTTAGTCTTGAATTCCTATTTGCTGACTGAGGTCGCTGGTTTTGTTTCATATGCGCATTGTAATTTTCGTCCAAGTACGGTTGATTTTCCTGTTTCGCTGGATGATTCTCGTTTTGAGATAATCGTGTTAGATGAAGAGCGTCGATTATTACCGATTGGTGCATTGGGTCAGATATTTTTGACAGTCCAAAAACAAGATATTGCACACTTACTCAATGATTCATCGCTGGAATCGTCATTTTTTGAGATGGAGCTGTTTGGTAAAAAACGGCTTTATTATAAAACAGATGATTATGGTCGTTGGATTGCGGGTAAAAACCTTATTCTTTCTCATCATCGAAAACAGCCGATTTTTGCTTTTGATTGTCATGCCAATTTAAACGAATTAGCGCATAAAGTGGTGAATGTAGGAGCAGTGAAGCGAGCGTGTGTCATTGCTTTTCCCGTAGAAAAAAATGCACCCTATTTGGTAGTTTTTATTGTTTCTGCACAGAAAAAAGTGACAGAGCGTTTTATGAGAGACACGTTTGCCTCCTTAAAATTCTGTATTCCTAATTCGATTTTGCCTAAAATGCTAGTAGCAGTGGATGAGTTTGATTACACTTCGCAGGGTGATGTTGACCGAAATAAGATGTTGGAAAAGCTTAAGAGTAATAACTATATCAGTCGCTTAAGTTTTGGAGTGCAGCCCATGAGTGCTGCTCTGGGCTAACTATTTGTTTCGTGCAAGTAGTATCGCATGTACGCGTTCAGAAATAATGCCAGCTTTAAATTTATTGTGAACTTCCGTTTGCATAGTTTGCCCGTGATTTTTCAAGAGCTCGCGAGTGGTTGAGGTGATGTTAGATAAGTCACTATTGAGCATTTTATCTCGCAGCGCATCATTAAAAACCAAGTATTCTCGTAGGGCAGTTCGTCTGCCATCAACTGTTGGAACGAGTTGTTGCCAAACGATCATCCGTACAGTTTCAATAATATCAATGGTTCTGGCTTCCCGATCTTCTAGCGGGAAGCTCCCCACTAAGCGGCGAATGGTTTCAGCAACACCGTTGCTGTGTAGTGTGGTGTAAGTCGGATGACCGGTCAAAGCTGCTTCTAGTACTGCTGCAATTGTTTCAGAGTCTCGAGCCTCACCGACTAGAATTGCATGTGGTTTGCGTCGCAATGCATTTCGAACTCCGCTTGCAAAACTGGGTAAGTGACGCGGTATTTCAGCTTGAGAGATTACCGAGGTAGGCATTTCGATCGTATCGAAAACATATTCGATCGGTGATTCATAGGTTAAGATTTTTCGATTACCATCTTGTTGTTCGGCTATATTGCGAATCATCGAAGCTAGGAGTGTGCTTTTGCCTGAACCTGTCGCACCGGTAACATAAACAACACCATCAGAAGGGGCTGCATGGTCAATAATATCTTGAGGTACATCTAATTCCTGCAGTGTTGGGGGTGCAATAGGAATTGTTCTAGCTGTTATTTGTATTCCTTGAGTGCCTTTAACTGTGCAGCCGGTTGCATTAATACGAAAGCGGAAGCGTTCACGACGCGTAGGTCGTACTTCGTAATGCGTATCTAAATCTTCACCGCGCATTATTTGTGTTGTGGCATTCGGGCCGTAAAGAGCATTGATTAGTTCAGAGACCTCCGCTTGATTGAGCTCATGTAGTGTACAACGAAATAAACGGCCTTGAATTTCACAAAAAACAGCTTCTCCAGTTTGGAGTGTGATATCGGATGCATGCAAACGGAAGCAGTGTGTAAATAGATCAGCTAAATGTGGGCCTTCAAAACGTGTGGGTTCATTGGGGAACAAAAATTCTTTGATCGGTGCTGGTACATGTGAGGTATGTTGTATTGTCATCCATGTTCCCCTTTAATCGTTCGTTAAAAACGGCTGCCATTTATTTGAATTCGTTTGTAAGGAAGAGTGGCTAGTAATTCGCATGACAACATCATTGACACGCATTTCTTTCGAATCTCCAGTTACACCCATCTGTGCTTTGGCAACAGTTGGTGCACTTACCATTTGTTCTTCCAGCATTTTTTTATACAAAATCATGCCAGCATAGTTTTGTTTTAGGCGACTAAGATTGGCGCTGAATATAGAGTTTGCTTGAATAAGGCCATTTTTCCATCCCTGTTTCACGTATGCGTTCCACACATCGGCCTCTGCTTGTGAGGTAGGAAGCAAACCTTCACTGGGTGCATCTGGCTTTGTGAAATTTAACCACAAGTAGGTGCGCCAAGTCGGTGGTGCGGTTACAAAACGAGCGGGTTCAATAATTTTATAGACTTTATTCGCTAGTCGAATCGTATCATTATCAGCAAGATTAACATCGTTGTCTCCCTCCACAATGACGGGTGGAAGCACATTGTGTTGTAACAAAAGTTGGTTAAAGTCATAAATGTGATCCAAGCTGCTCGCTTGAGCTTCGAGAGAGTCATTGATGTGGGTTGCGCGCCAGGCAAGAGCACCTTTCGCGCCCAGTGCCATTGCTGTTTCTTGCAAGGCTTTCAAACGAATCGGATTGATGCCTCCTGCTGCAGTTGGGAGCGAGCTTGGATTAATGAAGCCAACATCTGCCGAAAGTGCAGTCTTTGAGCTTGCGCACGCTGTTAATAAACAAGCAGCGGGTACAATCAGTAGCAAGGTTCGCAATGTTTGTATGAACTTCATTTTTTTCTCACGTGTTTATTTTGTTTAAGCTATTTCTTTAGTTAATTGGGCATATAACGTAATTCGATGATATTTTTCGAAGGAAAAACTAATATTTGCGCTTTATCAACTATTTGGTAGCGGATGTCATGAAAAATATCAGCGAGAGGTTTATCCCGTTTATCAATCGCAACTAATACAGGGATAACAGGCTCTGCACCAACGATCACCAATTCATAATGAGCTGCTTTGGCTACTTTTTGTAACAAAGGTTCAACAGGACCGGTCCAACTAATGGAGGTGCGTTCAGTCATGTGCAACTCACCTGCGTTGTAGGTATCGGGTATTCGTAAATCAGGATGACTTGCTTGTGTAATGGCTGCTAATTGCTGCAAAGACTGGCTAATAGAGGTAGAAGATTCTGCCATATTGATTTGTGAATTTTTGTCGATAGCTTCAATAGGTACGCTATCTTTAGTGACATAGTTTAGATTCAGTTTAACGGTTTTAGGCGTGCCGCAGCCAACTAAAATGATGCTCAGAGGGAGTAATAAGAATAATGTTTTGTTCATAGAGTCACACCGTGTTGAGTTAGTCATTGTTTCATTAAAACAGATGCTCATAAAGAGCGGGCCAAGTAATTCCAAGACTCTATACTGCCAGAAAAACCTTAAGGTTATATTAAGAATAGCCAAGGAAAATGCGATAATGTTCACTTTAGTTAAACCCTATTATCTTTAATAAAGCATCTATTTAAAAAAGCGTTTCGTATTTCAAGTAAAAATCATTTAGTTAGAGGGTTTCTCTTATGTTAAGGGCAGACTTATATAGGTTAGGATGCGACTTGAATAAAAATGGAAATAACGTTAAGATAGCCTTATATTATTTTAGAGTTTAATTTAGGGGCGAAAGAATATGTCATATGAACCAAAAGCAGGTGCACACTGGCGCGACTCAGCAAGGAACGTGCGATTTTTTATTTGGGACGGAAAGACCGCGTTTCCTCTCTTGCTTTTATTATTACATATTTCTATATGGACCTTTTGTTTGGCGATGACCGCTACATTTTTCTTTACGATTTTGCGTCATTATGGTTATACAATAGAGGTATTTAGTAGAAGGATTCGGTGCTGGGTGTCTGGGCCAAGAAAATCAGCTATTCCTTGGTGGGAGCGAACACAATGAATTTAAATAAACTAATAGCCGTCGCTAAATCACTGGGTAAATACTATACCTTAAAAGGAAGTCAGCTAAAGTTAGAAGAGGTCTTTTCAGAGACAGGTCTATTGCCTGGTTTAGCCCGTCGAGCAGATCCCATTGCATCGATGTGTTTTGGTTATGGTTTAGGTGTGACTTTTGAAGATGATGAGTCAGCTTTATTGGGAAAAAGGGTGATTTTTGATGATTTTACACCAGATGCATTGCGTATCTTTTGTATTTTAGATTCACTGATGGAAGTCATTAAAGGTAATGATAATGGTGGTGTTGTTAATATGGACGAGCTCTTGTACGATTAGTTCAAATTTCAAACAACCGTGTATTGCAAACCTGAAAACAAAATCTTCCCTAACATCCCTTGTATTCACTGCAAATTAGGGATAAACCATTAAAAAAAGCTTAAATCCTTAGGTAAAACCCGCTAAACTGGTCTATCCTTAATGTTGTATTAAGGTTAAATCCGTACAATACAGCATTGGATACCTTAACTCAGGTTTGGAAGATTAAGATGAAAATGACTAACCCATTATTGGGTTCTACAAAATCAACGATTGCATTGCGAAGCAAGCTCATTCGCTGCTTTTCTGTGTCTGAGAAACTAATAGCTTCTGCCGTTGAGAATTTTGAGGCCGAACTTGAGCGAACGCTAGATTCACGTTTGGCTTTGTCACATCAGTTATTGCGTGTTTTGGATGAATTGTTGGCTTATGAAAATTGGGATGTCTCTCCTTTTATCACACAGTTGTTAAAGCCAACTCGAAAAAAACGTGCAGAGCTGATCGCTTTTATTGAGGACAACTCAGGAAAGGTCTCTAAAAAAGTATGGCAGCATCCTATTTGCAAAGCAGGTTCGAAAGCAGCCTATATTTTATTGTACCAGTCAGCGATTGGATCGATTCATGGTTGGGAAAGTCAAATCTGTGACTTACACAGAATGGCAGTTTCGCGTCCGTTATATGCCAGTGAAGAGGCTGTAAAGCGATGTATTCACCATCGCGGCAATCAGTTAACAGATGCGTATGCATTGTTGCACTTACCAGAAGATTATCTCCAAATAAGTCAGGAGGCACCTGTAGATAAATATGGGCAAGAGTTATTGCAGTTTAGGAAAACAAATTTAGAGCCTAGCTTTATAAAGGCTTTTTATTATCAGGGTGAGATATACGTTTTAGAAGAGGGCTCATTGATTAAAATGAAGCAAGAGACGTCAACTAAGGTAGTTAGCTAATGGCAGGTAATCAAGGCGGCGGACAAGGTGCAGGTGGGCCAGGGACAATGGGTTTTTTGCTCATTCTAGCGACTATCTGTATCTTGGTTGCTATCGCCTGGTATGCTGAAAAAGTCTATATAGCTCCGGTCTTATACGGTATTAAATATATGGAAGCAGCTGTTATTATTTACTTGTATAAAGGAATCAACCTCATCACTTCTCTTGTGGGTGTTTCATCTATAAAGATAGGTGAATTACAAAATTGGTTCAATAAGTTCCCATCGTATGCGACAACTAGTTTTTACGAATCGACTACGTTTGGTCAGGTTTTATGGGTCAGTGACTTGGTTGGTCAATGGTTAAAGTATCCGGTTATTGTTGTATTGCTGATTTTTGCGTACTTACTTAAATTCAAACACCCAGGTGACCAATTTAGACGTATTTTTACCATGAAGCGATTGTGTTCAACTGAAGTCGCTTTATGGCCTTCAATTACACCCATTATCGATGAAAATCTAACGAAAACTCCGCTCGATCAAGGTCCTTGGGCCATGGCTATGCGGCCGTTAGATTTTTGTAAAGAACATAAAATCTTACAAACCAGCCAAGATAAAGTGGGTAAGAAAACATGGGAAGTCAACTCAAGTGAAGCAGAAGGTATTTTTTCTCAGCAGTTGGGGCCCTTGTGGAATGGTCTGGAGCGTCAGCCTATTCATATACAAGCGTTGGCTATTATTTTTGTTTTAAGGTTGCAGAGAAATTCTAAAGAATCCAAATCGTTGATGTCTCAAATATCAGCCTCAGCGAAAAAGGGCGGTCAGTTAAATATGACTGGAGTTAAAGAAAGGGTGGTCGATGTGGCTAAATCTAAACCTATTCGTTGGTTAGAAACACGACATGCTTACCGCTCTACTTTGATGGCATCTTTACTAGAAATGGCACGTTCAGAAGGCGTATTGGCAACGGCAGAGTTTTTGTGGTTAAAGCCGCTAGATAGAAAAATGTGGTATATGCTCAATTCTGTGGGTCGTCAAACAGCGACGGTAGAGATTGCCGGCGCTTTTGCACATTGGAAAACAGAAATGAAGGTCAAACGACCGTTACGTACACCCGCAGTATTGAGTGCTGCAAATGCATTGAAAGAAAGTGTCAGTCAAATTTTATATGTTGGTAAGGAGGAGTCATGGCGTACAAGCAACGTGGACTAAGCTCCAGCCAAGAGCAGTTTCATAATAGCGTGATTCGCGATACACGTCCCATGTTAATGCGTGTAGCTGAATTTTTGCGTCGACCCTCTTCTGTTTGCATCATAGAGCTCTTATTGGTTTTTGCGACATTAACAACGCCAGTTTTTACGGATGTTTATTTTTTGATGGGCTTTTTTTGCTTGATATTTTGTTTTTGTTCCAAGACGAAGCTTCCATTTCGTCTCCCGATGCATTCAGGAATACGTGATCCCAATGATGCTAAATCAGGTGATAATTCTGGGTTTAATATGGCTCGTGGAATTTATCACTTTGGTAATGAAAGAAAAACGAATGAAGAATTGTGGTTCAGCGATCAGGATATGCGAACACACGTTCTAATTTTTGGTTCGACTGGTTCGGGTAAGACCGTCGGTCTTATTTCGATTGCATACAATGCATTGGTTCAGTCCAGTGGCTTTATTTATGTCGATGGTAAAGGTGATAACACCTTGTTCTCTAGTATTTTTTCGATGGTTAGAAGCATGGGCCGTGAAGATGATCTGTTGCTGATTAATTTCATGACTGGTGCGCGTGATGTGATCGGCCCACAAGAGCGACGTCTTTCGAACACATTAAATCCATTTTCGAGTGG
This sequence comes from Coxiellaceae bacterium, assembly GCA_044359385.1. Classification (GTDB taxonomy): domain Bacteria; phylum Pseudomonadota; class Gammaproteobacteria; order JAJRRL01; family JAJRRL01; genus JBIKMG01. The sequence goes on along the minus strand of JBIKMG010000005.1, from coordinate 16,008 downwards.
TTCATCCAGTATGTTGTCACAATTGATAGTGGGTTTGATGGGTAAAGCCAGCGATGGCAGTGATGGTGATATGTGGAAAAACAGAGCCATCGGGTTTGTAGAAGCATTAATGCGGGTATTGGTTGCTATGCGTGATGCGGGTCATATTCTCTTAGATGCTAACTCGATTCGTAATTATTTCCACCTAGATAGACTAGAAGCCATTACGATGGATAAAGTTTTTATTCGGGATGGAGGCCTTGAGCCAATTAACTTGGAAAACGCGCCCGATTCAACGCTTGAGCCACTGATTAACTACGTTCTAAATTTGCCAGGTTACAATAAAGAGAAGAAAGGGAAGCAGGTGTCACAGGTTCTTGAGCAACATGGATTTATTACCATGCAGTTGACTCGAGCATTTACATCCTTAGCGGATACCTATGGCCATATTATGCGAACGCGTTTAGCGGAAGTGGATTTGAAAGACGTGGTGCTAAATAGAAGAATTCTTTGTGTGCTTTTGCCAGCACTTGAAAAATCTCCAGATGAGTTGGCTAACTTGGGTAAAATCATTATTTCGTCGCTAAAAGCAATGATGGCAGCTGGACTGGGAGATCATGTTGAAGGTGAATACCAAGATTTGATTATGTCAAAACCAACCAATGCGGAATCACCGTATCTTTGTATTTTGGATGAATACGGCTATTACGCAGTTGAGGGATTTGCAGTTGTGCCTGCGCAGGCACGATCACTCGGTTTTTCCGTTGTTTTTGCGGGTCAGGACTTACCAGCCTTTCAGAAGTCCTCTAAGGAAGAAGCAGCATCTATTGGTGCTAATACGAATATTAAACTTTGTATGAAGCTAGAGGATCCAACAGAAACGTGGGATTTCTTTATGAAATCAGCAGGTGAGTCTTATGTGACGCATGTGGATAGCTTCCAAGTAGATAGCAACGCGATATCTGGCCAATATCAAGACGGCAAAGGTGCTCGTGTTGAGAAACGTCAACGTATCGATCTACTGGATTTAAAAGAGCAAAATCCAGGTGAGTATCATATGTTTTTCCGATCTAAAGTGGTTCGAGGAAGATTTTTTTTCGCGGACCCAAAACCAGTTTCGACTATGCGATTAAATCATTTATTGATGGTGGATCCACCAGATACTGCAGATATTAAGCGTTTAATGGACGGCTTCGATCGATTTAGTCAGCTGGTTGATAAAGGTATTGAACTGAATGATATGGGAATGTTTGATGAAGAATACGATGAGATAAAATCGATCATTCAATTGAATGACCAATTAACACCGATTGAGCGATCGATGTCTGTTTTGGAGCACTTCAAAAGTAAAAATGAGTTTCCTGATTTTTTTGATATGCTGGAAGAAGAAAATGATGAAGAGACAGAAGAAAAAGAGATCGATCATTTGAGTTTATTCACGCCAATGCGAATAACCGATGAATTACGAAAGGTGATTAAGACACCTGATCTGAATAAGTTTGCACAGCCTATTGTTGACCGTTCTTATGCGAGAGACCAGATAGAGTATGTTCAGCGGTTGTGTGGAAAAACAGGGCAGCAAGCGATGAATGTCGCGATCGAAATGGTTTCAGATTTAGAGCGTTCAACGCAATATCCACCGACAGATAAGCCCCCATTTACGCCATCCGAATTGGTGTTAGCGATCGATAAATTGAAAGACGAAATTCAGTTGAAAATAGATGACAATGAATAAAGGTGAGAGTGAATGATGATAGATAAATTAACAAAAGCATTGCGTAGAGTAATTGGTTCAGTTGCTTTTGCTTCGTTCTTAGTTTTTTCCCTAACTGATTGTTCACATTCTGAAAAAATGACAGTCACACCCGTTCAAAAGCCATCAATTCAAGAGGTTCGTGCAATTTTGAAGGCGCAAATTCAAGAGGATAACATTTCTGTTATTCATATAGGGCAAACGATACGACTCATTCTTCCATCAGATTATTTCTTCCATCCGGGCTCTGCTAATTTGTATCAGAAACAAATGGAGGTTATTTCCAGGATAGGTCAATACATTGGGACTTACCATCAATCGGAAGTGACCGTTAAAGGGTATACGGCAGATAATTTTGGAGCTAAATACTTACAGGTTTTGAGTGCTAAGCAGGCAGAGGTGATATCGTATCGACTCTGGATGATGGGAATAAAAACGCAGTTGGTGATAGCCAGTGGTTTGGGAGTCAAAAATAGTGTGGATACGAATAAGACAGTAGAGGGTCGATTTTCGAATGGTCGAGTTGAGATAACATTTATGTATCGCGAAGATACGCCACTATACGATTAGGAAAAAAATGAGTTTCGATTTATTAGAGAAGCGAAAAAATGAGATGTACCGACGTGCATATCCGAAGCTGTTGCTTATCTTTGTTTCCTTATCCGTCCTGGCTGTTGTTTTGACATTGACATTGACATTGATAACCTTGGCTCAACCTAAACCTAAAAATTATGCTGCTTTGAGTACCGGTGAAATTGTTCCAATCTATCCTTATTCTGAACCGGTGTTAACAGATAGTTACATTCGTTCTTGGGCAACAATAGCTAGCCGATCAGTTTTGAACTTAAGCTTCAACAACTATAAAGTTGAGTTGGAAAAAGCAAAAATCTATTTTGAGCCAGAAGCGTTTAAGATTTTAAATGCCGCGTTGTTTAAGAATGGGTACTTGAAGGCGTTAGCAAACTCAAAATTAATTATGCGATCGTATGTCAACGGACCAGTTGTTATTGTTTGGCAAGGTATGGAAGCTGGTCAGTTTGTGTGGAGGGTTCAATTACCCATCACGATTGGTTATGAAGGTGCGAGTGCTGAGGCGACTAAGTCAATTATTGCTAAGTTGGTGATTGCTCGAGTAGCAACGGCAGACAATCCCGGTGCTATTTTAATTAAATCGATCAGTTTATAAGGGGGGCAGTATGAAAGATAATAAATACAAAGAATCAGCCCTCGGTATGGTTTTATTAAGAAACTCGTTTTATAAAGATTCGTACAAGCGCGTATTGTTAGCCGTTGTTTTATTGGTGGTTGTTAATTTGCTTCTCGGCGCAACTATCCTGTATAAACTCATCAAGCCAGTTTCTCCCAATTATTTTGCAGCGACAGCGGATGGACGCGTGATTCCTAAAGAGCCAGATTCTCTTCCTGTTCACACGAATTCATTTGTAGAGCAGTGGGCTGCTGATTCGTTGATGAAAGCATTTCAGTTGGATTTTATTCATTGGAGGGCTCAGCTTTCTGAGTCTAGAAAAAACTTTACGCCACAAGGTTGGAAATGGTTTGTAGACAGTTTGGAAGCGAGTAATAACTTAAATACCTTACGGAGTTCAGATATGGTTTCATCCATACGTGTCACGTCTGCTCCTATGGTTATCCGAAGCATGGTAATTGATGGCACATATATGTGGATGGTAAAAATGAAGGTGATGTTGACTTATAAAAATATGAATAGGGCAATTAATGCACCCAATGAAGTGACAATGATTGTTGTCAGAGTATCGGCAAAAGATTATCCCGATAGAATTGCTATAAACAACATCATTATGGAACCGATTGGTCAAACAATAGATAATTAAAAATAGGCGGTAAGATAACATGAAGACGATAAAAGAAAAGAAGCAAAGAGTAGAGGTTGGTGTGAAATTAGCGCTGTCATTTGCTGCATCTGTTAGCCTATTGTTTTTTGGAACCGGTTATGCAGCGAACTCGCAAGAAAGTGTTAGTAGTGCTAAAGAGCTCTTTCAAACCAATCAACAAGCAGATACTCCTGCTCAGGTTTTGAATCTTCCAACGAGTCAAAATAATACGAAGGTGTTGACTCCGGAACAAGATAAAATTAAAAAATTATTGGAATCAAGCACCATATCCGATCAAGCTTTTTCAACAACAGCGAAAGATCTGATGCCTTTAACGCCAGAACAGATAAAGACCTTGCATTATTTATTTAATAAAACGCAGCAGGCAGTCAGTGAATCACCAGACACTCCTCCTAAGCCCATGATGACTACATTGAATGTGGATTTATCTCCAGGAGCAACACCGCCAGTTATTCGTTTGTCATCAGGTCTCGTTTCTTCCTTGGTGTTTTTAGATTCAACCAGTGCGCCGTGGCCAATTGAGTGGTATGACATCGGTGATCCTAAACGGTTTAATGTAAAAGCGGATCCACAGGGGGGTAGTAATACTATGATGATTCAGGCATTGACTACCTATAAGTCAGCTAATATTGCTGTTAAGTTGAAGGGCTTGTCTACTCCGGTCATGATGACGTTAATACCTGGTCAAAAAAGTGTAGATTACCGAGTTGATCTGCGAGTTCCCGGTATTGGACCTAATGCGACCTCGACAGGTAATGACTTAGCCGCGACATCGAGTCCGCAACTATTGAATGTGCTCAATGGGGTGCCGCCGGCCAAAAGCAAAACGTTAAATGTATTCGGTGGAGATGCGCAAGCATGGAGAGTCAAGGATACATTATATATTCGGACTAGAATGACAGTGATCTCTCCGGGTTGGGTCGCACGAATGACGAGTGGTGATGGTACCAATGCGTATGAATTACCTATTTCTCCGGTCGTTTTGGCATTAGATAATGGTGCAACCGTTTCTTTACGAATTGAAGAACAACAAGGTGAATAAGATGAGTAATAAAAAGTTTAAAAAAGAAATGAATCCCGCTAAACGTGTTCTTATTAGTGCTGCTTCCGTATTGGTTGTGGTTGCTGTGGTCGGTGGGCTAATTTATAAAATTAAAAAAGCAGGGGATAACGCACCAGAGATATCCGTCAGTGAAGGCCCCAACATAAACTCAAAACCAGGGCTAGGCTCACCGACTAAAATTTACAATGATGAACAAATAAAAGAAAATGTACAAAATGCGAAAGAAGCGAAGCAAAAGGTAACATCCAACGTTCCAACCTTAACAAATTCAGATTTTAATGGAGATATCTCTTCTTTTCTATCATCGAATCAAGCGGAAAAAGCAGCGTGTCCAGTCGGTAAATTGGATAAAGGTTTCAAACCGAATCCCAAGACCTGTGAAATTTCAAATTTGCGCTTAGCTAGAAAAGCGGGGGTAAGCGCAGCTGAGTTGATATGCCAAAGCTGTTCTGTTCAGTCATTGCGAGATGCGGGTTATACGATAGGCGATTTAAAAAATGGGGGCCATTCAGCGAAAGAACTAAAAGAAGCAGGGTTTAACTTGTCAGATCTTTTAGCTGCAGGGTATTCACCTGCAGAGCTTAAAGAAGCCGGATTTTCTGCAGAATCTTTGCGGGCTATGGGATTGTCAGCCAATCAGCTAGCCGCAGCAGGTTGTTCATTTCAAGATTTACTGGACTCCGGTGTTTCTCCTCAGATTGCGAAAAAAGCAATAGCGGTCAATGAGGCATTGAATCAAGAAGCCATGTCAGATGCACGGGACTCGGGCCTTTCTGCGGATTCACTGTTACAAAAAGGGGTTCCGTTGGCAGCCTTAAAGAAAGCAGGTTATTCTGCTCGAGAGTTGATGAGTGCGGGAGCGACATTAAAGCAGTTAAAAGACGCTGGGTTTAGCGTGCAAGATTTAGCTCAAGCGGGTTATTCTGTAGATGAACTGAAGAATGCAGGTTTTTCAGCAGGGCAATTAGAAAAAATTGCAGAAATAGCGAAGCAGTGTTCGTTGACTCAGTTGAAAGCAGAGCATGTGAAAGGGACTCCGATTGCTAATTTATTAAAAGTTTGTCAAGCAGAAGCTTTACGTGCGGCGGGTTATACACTGAATGAATTGGTAAAAGCAGGCGTCAATCCTAAGGTGTTGCGACAAGCAGGTTATAGCGCAAAAGATTTGTTGAATGCCGGTTATGATGCTAAAAGTCTTTTGGATGCAGGCTATTCTGTTAAGTCACTGAAAGAGGCAGGTGTTGCGCTGACAAGCCTGTTAGCTGCTGGTGCTTCTCCTGCTGAATTGTTAAAAGCAGGATTCTTGCAGGGTGAATTAAATGGGCAAGGAATTACGGCAGAACGGTTATTACAAGCTGGGTTAACGCCAGCAGAATTAAAAAAAGCAGGTTTTAGTGCGACAGAGTTAGCTGCAGCAGGCGCTAATGCGGGATCGTTACAAGCAGCTGGATTTTCAGCTAAAGAGTTACGTCCAGCAGGTTTCAGCGCATCACAAATGCGTCAAGCCGGTTATTCAGCAAAAGAGCTGCGTGAAGCGGGTTATTCTTTGCAAGATTTGAAAATTGCAGGCTACACGTCGGGTGATTTAATTCGAGCTGGATTTGAAAATATAGATACGACAGTTCAACCTAAAATCGAAAAGCAGGTTGTCCAAGGAGAGCCCACGAACTTATCCAATTTTCCGGTTATTGAAAAACCCAGTGTACCGAATAAGGAAGAGATAGAGTTGGATAGAATTAGAGCAATTCAGAAATATCAGCAACAACAAATGGATAAGTCACAGCAAAATGCTTTGTTGCAAAGTACCGCCTCGAAAATGTCATCGCAAGCGCGTTCGTTGATGTCAGATTGGAGTCAAGTTTCGAGTCAAAGCTTAACTCAAGCACCTAAGGCAACCGCAGAGGGTGGAGCAGGGAGGGGAGGTGCCGGCGGTACTGGCTCCTCTAAAGCAACGGGTCCTACGTTTAAAGCAGGAACGGTGATGTACGGTGTTTTAGATACATCTGTTGATAGTGATGAGCAGACTCCGATCATGGCGAAAATAATGTCTGGCGAGTTAAAGGGCGCTAAGCTGATCGGTAGTTTTAAACGAGTGGATAAAAAAGTAATGCTAACGTTTAATCTATTGAACATACCCGGTTTTAAGCATACCGTCAGTTTTCAGGGGGTAGCAATTGATCCTGCAACAGCAAGAACAGCGCTTTCAGGTAGTGTGAATAATCATTACTTTTTAAAATACGGAACGACATTTATAACGGCTTTTATGAGTGGGTTGGGTAACGCAGTTTCCGGTGGAACTTCAAATTGTCAAATTTGGAATCCAGGTGGTTCAGCGGATCCCTGGTGCCAGACTGTGTATAATAAGTTGAATGTAACACAATCTGCTTTGTCTGGTTTGGGCAATGTAGGCCAAAAGTTATCGGGTCAATTACAGCAAGATTTTGGCAATATTCCACCAACTATCAAAATTCCAGGAGGCACGGCATTTGGTTTGTTGTTTACGAGTGATTTAACTCTACCACAGCCGTTACCAAAGCCAGATCCACTAACCAACATGAATAATTTAATGGGAGAAACAAATGAGTGATAAACGTAACGACGATGAGTACTTCTTTGAAGATGAAGAGTTAGATTCTTTTGCATCAGAGCTAGAAGAGGATAAGGATGAAGAGGCAGTAGCCCCGGATTCACAAAAAAAAGAGTCAGACGACTACGATAGTTTTTCAGGAGAAGATTCTGAAATAATAGAGGAAGATGAGAACGCCAACGATTTTCATGAGGAAAAGGACAAATCCAAGGCTGAATTTCTAGAAAAAGCGAAAAATTTCGCGTCTAAAAATTCTCGGATATTATTTGTTGCAGGGTTGGGTTTGGTAGCTGTCATTGCGTTTGCATTCATTTTCTCTTCTTCAGATAAACAAAAGCTTCTGGATTCAGCTCCCGTCAAACAGGTTGTGATACAGCAAGCACCCGCGCCTATTATTATGCAACAAACACCAGAGGTGACGGCACAACAGTTAAGTACCGTGAATAGAAGTGTTGCCATGAATAAAAATGAATTGGACGCGTTGCAATCTCGATTAGGAAATGTATCTGCTAAGCAAGCGGATATGGGAGATCTGTTGAATCAGTTGTCAGAACAAGTGGCGCAGATTCAATCTTCTAATCAAAAGTTGACTGCACAGGTGAAGCTATTAGAAAAACGAGAGCAAGATCGGATGAAAAAAGCGGTATATAAGGAAACGCATTATGTGCGTTATCGGGTGCAGGCACTGGAGTCTGGTCGAGCGTGGTTAATGGGCTCTAATGGATTAACGACAACCGTTTCTGTCGGTAGTGTATTGCCCCACTATGGCAATGTGTTATCGATTGACGTCGATAATGGAAGTGTGGTCACTAGCTCAGGTGAGACCATTAAATATGGTATAGAGCGATTTGAGTCTGCGGATACAAGGTAAATAGAAGAGGTTCGATATGATGAGTAAGCATAGAATGATCCATCCCAGTAGGTCCTATGGTCTGCTTCTTTTTTTCTTTTTCCTTATGCTCGGTTGCACGGGTGCTGCTTATGCGGGCACTTCGGCTCAGGAAGTTGCTGCGCAATTAACGACAGCATTTAGAAGAATATCCAGCATTTCATCGGATTTAAGTGTTGTTATGGGTGCATGCATATTCATAGGTGGGATTTATCACATGAAGCGTTATGGAGAGGCTAGGACGATGATGTCAGGACAGATGTCTTTTTCTAAACCACTGATGCCTCTTTTATGTGGGACACTATTAATGTCGTTTCCATCGGTTTTGGGTGCGATAATGAATACGTTTTGGGGAGATAGTTGGTCAAGCCCCTTGGCCTATGAGGTCAGTGGGGGTTACGATGTGATGGTTCCAGCGATGTTATCGATGGTCCGTTTGTTGGGCGTTATTTCATTTATTCGCGCGATTCTCTCGGCATTGAATGCGGTAGGTCCACATGCACAGCCTGGATCAAAATCTAAGGTAGCTGTGCTGTTAGTAGCCGGCATTATCTGTGTTAATGTCACGGGGACAATCCATTTAATAAATAGTGTCTTTCAATTTTCGAGCCAATTTTAATGGGAGTCAGAAACGCTTCATGAATCATTAGATTTGTGCCTACGGATCGAATTTTGGGTGGCTTAAGGGTATAATAAATGGGCGAGCTATCTAATTTATTGAGTGGATTTACAGGCGGTGTTCTTAAAGCGCTGTCTAATTTTTCTTTGCTGATTGGCCTTATTTTCTTGCTGCTTGCCATGGATCGCTTTAAGAGACGTGCTGAGACATCGCAACAATCAACACTTTCAATTGTCATTTTATACTTGTTTTTCGCAACAGTATTAATTACGTTTTATTTTTTGACTTAGGGCCTGACTAACCCCAGTTCAATCTTTAAGAGAATGAAGAAGTAAAAAGGACATTTTATTACACTTTTTGGCAAAATAATCTTTTACTTAATCTTACCTTAAGGTTAGGGTGTTACAGTGAGTTATGTTATTAAACAAGGTGGCACTTCACCTTGTATGAACAATAAAGAGGTATAACATGAAATTACTAAAAAAACTGAAAGGGATGTTACTTAAGAAAAAGGCTGTTTTATTGAGTCTAGGCTCACTTGGTTTATTGAGCTTATTAGTGCCTGCTTTAGGTTATGCTGCGGGTGACATTACGCAAGGTCTATCGATGGCAAGCATTAGTCATAATGTGAATAGCTCAATGCAAAGTATGTCTACGATCATACATGCTATATCGATATTGGGTGGTATTGCATTTTTCGTGGCATTTGCGTTCAAAGCGAAACAGCATCGTGATAACCCAACACAGGTGACGATTGGTCAACCCTTGATGTATCTGTTTTTAGCGATTATTTTGGCTGCGCTACCTTGGTTTATTTCAAGTTCGAAACAAATGATCTACGGTACTTCAGGTCAAGTATCTAATTGGGATGGTAAACAGATGACAGAATTATTCGGCTCTGCTGCACAATAATTCGTCTAGTGACCATAGACAAAAAAGCGGCCCCTTGCGGGCCGTTTTTTTTTATTTCTAGTTATCAAGAATTTCGGGTTAATATAACGACTTTGAATCTGATCTTGTCTCAAAATCGAGGGTTTTCTAACCGGTCTAGAGCGGTGAGGTCTGGATAGAAAGCCAGATAGCTTAATAGTCCCTTAAGGTTAATCTGGTACCATTTAATCAAATCCTAAGGATAAGTTGAGGTAGGTATGCGATTTTTTTCTATGCTGGTTAAGCGACTCGGTTTAAGAGGCTTTTTACAACTCATCGCTGGGTTAGTGTTGTTAGCGATTGGTATTCCAATGTTAGCAGCATCTAATATCGATTTTTCCCAAATTGAAACGAATCTGCGAGGGGCAGGTAGTCATACGTTAGGTATTGTTGGCGGGACTTCGATTACAGGCGGCATTGTATTTTTCACCTCATCTATTTTTAAGCTTCATGCTTGGAAACAAAATCCACAACAGGTTTCCGTTGGTCAAGGGATTGCATTGTTGATTATTGGGGTGATGATGGTTTCTCTTCCGATGACATTTAGGAGTGTTAATTATGCGTTATTAGGTGCGAGTTCGAGTATCAATAAGCTGGGTGATAGCCGTATTGCTAATATCGTAGCGCCACAGAGCTTAGATGAAGGGGGTTCCGCTTATGACCAAGCCTAAGGCACTGCGAAATTTAAAATTAGCGGTAGGCACAGAGCAGTTGCAGCTTTTTGTTAAACGCAATAAAGATGAGCGTTTTATTCGATTTCAGCAACGCGTGATGATGCGAGATAAAAACACCTGTCAGTTTTGCGGCTTTAAAGCAAGGCGTGATTTTTTTGTGTTGAACGTAGATGGAAATTACCGTAATAATAAATTAGAGAACCTGATCTCAGCTTGCCCTTTGTGCGCACAATGCCATTTTTTAGATGGTGTAGGCTTACCGTCATTTCCGGGGGGGGTATTAGTTTACGCACCTGAGATCACACAAGCAGAAATGAACTCTATGGCTCATGTGTTATTTCAATCTATCTTTTCTGAAGATGAAAGTGCGTCGCAATCAAAAAACATTTACCGAACGATACGTTTGCGTAGCCAGTTAGTTGAAAAACAATTGGGAGACGATTTAAGCAATCCCTCAACCTATGCTCGGATGTTAATTGATGCCGATCAAAAACAAGCAGAGATATTCAATAATAAAGTGAGCCAATCAGTCCGGTTGTTACCTGATATGATTGGTTTTCAACCCCTCATTCGTGGTTGGCAGGCAGCCGCTCTGAAAGAGTTATCCTCTAGGAATCATTAAGTGAACACCTCACAAGTACGGGATAAATAAGAGGCGAATTTTTAGGTTTTTTCGAAATTCCTGCCTTTCTCCTCCAGCATGAAAAAAAGGGTTATAATAGGAAGATATGAAAACGGTAATAAAATGGATTAATGACCTATTCAGCGTAATGGGGTCTACAGCAGGTGTGATTGCAAAGCAGTCAATGGGCTCCTATTGTGACTTGCAAAGTGCAGACAGTGATATCTCATTGGTTAGTAACGATGGTTCTTTGGTTTCGGTGCTTAAATTAGATGGTATTTCTTATCTGGTTGGTAAGGTGGAATTTGATCATTCATTGCAAGTGTTGCAACAATCCCTTCAGTCCATTATGCGTCAGCCAGGGCATGTGATCCAGGTTCAATTTAACTACGATAGTGAAGCTATTCGTGGAGAGATTCGGGATGCGTTAAAGCCATCTTTGGCGACAGCGAATCATTTAAGTTTGGATTTGAAAGACTTATTTGCAGAGCGAGAGCGTTATTTAGCGCGTTTTTGTTCGAGTGAATCGGTTAGTTTAGTCGTATGGACACGGTTAAAAGCGCTGACGAGTGATCAATTGAGTCAGTCAAAAAAGAAAAAACAAAAAGAGTTGAAAAAAAATCCCGAATTGAATTTTTTACGCGGCCAAAATGTTTTAGCTGCGATTCCCGAGTTGCGTAACCAGCACGAATCGTTTGTCCAGCTACTGGAATCTGATATGAATAACATTGGTTTTTCGATTAAGATTTTGCCGGTGCATGAAGCGGTGCATGCTATTCGTTATTCTTTGGACCCAGATTTTACAGATAGTTCCTGGGAGCCAGTTTTGCCAGGCGATAAGGTAACGATTAAAGAAAGTAAACACGATGTGGATTCTATTTCAGATATCATGTGGCCTTCGCTTTCTCGTCAGTTGATGCCACGTGATGCATTGAATTTAGATATGAAGACAGTCAGAATAGGGGATAAAATTTATTCTTCGGTTTTTATTGACTTATTTCCAAAAGATATTCAGCCATTTCACCGGTTATTGTCTCGTACGATTAACACGAAAATTCCTTGGCGCATTTCATTTCATCTAGAAAGTCACGGTATTTCTGGTGTAGGCATGCGAAAAGCGTTGTCATCGGTGTTGGCGATTACTTCTTCACAAAACAAATTGCTCAATGATTCTTTGCGTTTACTGGAATACATCAACATGAATACGGATGACGCAGTCGTAAAATTGCGTGTTTCTGCAACAACGTGGGCAAGTGATTTAAAACCAGATGTATTACGTAATCGCTCATCTATTTTGGCAAAAGCCATAGAAGGTTGGGGTTCGTGTGACGTCTCTGAGATTTGTGGTGATCCCTTGGAAGGTGCCTTATCTACCATACCGGCATTAACGGGTAAAAGTGTTGCGACAGCTTCGATTGCACCGTTATCTGATGTGCTCTACATGATGCCGTTGTTTCGTCCAGCATCTTCTTGGAGTAGTGGTGCTATTTTGTTTCGGTCGCCAGATGGAAAGCTCTGGCCGTATCAGCCAGGCTCATCGAGGCAGACAACGTGGATTGACCTTTTTTATGCACGACCAGGTTCGGGTAAATCAGTTTTGTCCAATGCGATTAATTTAGCGGTTTGTTTATCGCCAGGTATTCAACGTTTGCCGCGAATATCGATTATTGATATTGGGCCGTCTAGTGCGGGATTAATTTCTTTGTTGCAAGATTCCTTGCCATTAGATAAAAAAAGGCTGGTTTGTTATCATCGATTGCGTATGTTGTCTCAATATGCGATTAATCCATTTGATACACAGTTGGGCTCTCGTGTTCCCGTCCCACAAGAACGGGCATTCTTGGTCAACTTTATTAGTTTACTGGCAACACCTGTTGGATCTACGAGAGCCTATGAAGGTGTTGCTGATATGGCAGGTTTAATTATTGATGAGATATATAAATATTTTTCAGATGGCCAGAATCCAACTATTTATACGCGAGGTGTTCAAGAATCAATAGATGTTTTGATGGATGAAATTAACTTTCTTGCAGATTCGCATACGACTTGGTGGGAGATTGTGGACGCTCTTTTCACCGCAGGTTTCCAATACGAAGCAGGTATTGCGCAGCGTTATGCAGTTCCTGTTATGGCGGATTTGGCAGCTATTTGCCGAACACCTGCAGTAGAGGATTTGTATGGACAAATTACTGCGCCGACAGGGGAAAGCCTCATCCAGGCTTTTTCAAGGATGTTATCAGCAGCGGCGCGTGAATATCCGATTATTTCACAAGTAACGCAGTTTGATTTAGGTGATGCACGTATTGTAGCTTTAGACTTGGACGAAGTAGCTCGATCGGGTGGTGATGCTGCAGATCGGCAAACGGCGGTTATGTACATGTTGGCACGTTACGTGATGGCTCGGCATTATTACTTAAATGAGGATAATGTCATGGATATGCCAGTAGGCTATCGTCGGTATCATAAAAGACGAATATCTGAAATTCGAGAAGATCCTAAGCGAATTGTATATGACGAGTTTCATCGGACATCGAAGGCACAGTCAGTTCGAGATCAAGTGATTGTGGATATGCGTGAGGGTCGTAAGTGGAAAGTTCAGGTTGCGCTGTTATCGCAATCGTTGGATGACTTTGACTCTGTGATGATTGAGTTCGCCACGTCTGTTTTTATTATGGATGCCGGACCGGAACAAACAGTTCGAAAAACCCAAGATATGTTTGGTTTTTCAGATACGGCAGCAAATGCACTGCGGACTCGAGTGAATGGGCCTGGACCGACAGGTGCTACTTTTTTAGCGCAGTTTGCAACTAAAGATGGGCCGAATACGCAACTTTTAACCGCTACGTTGGGACCCGTTGAGCTGTGGGCATTAAGTACGACTGCAGAAGATGTGGTTATTCGTAAAGCCCTCTACGAACGTCTAGGTCCTCGTAATGCACGCCAATTGTTGGCAGGGGTATTTCCATCAGGAACGGCTACTAAACTCCTAGAGGAGCGTTATGTTCAGTATGAATATGGTGATAACCTAATGGATGACGAAAGAAAAGAAGGTGCGTTAAATCAACTGATTGACGAGTTGGTTCAACGGTTTCACAAAAAAGAATTTTGATCCAGATTATGCTAATAGCTAGAATTGAAGCATCAACGTTATCAGTAATTTTTTAAAGTGTTCGGTGAGAATGATTACCCTATTGGGAAATCATGAGCTTTCTTCATCGGAATAGTCATTTTAAATCGTGCATGATGACGGAGTTGTCTCTCGTGTTAATGTATTCAAAATCTTATCTGCAAGCTTAGGTTTAGCATGCTGTATCATTTTTATCAATTGATCCCTTTGATCCACGCTTAACCCATTCATAATCTCAGGTAGAACCTTAGGATACTCTTTGGCTACAGTCATCAACGCAGTCGCTTTATTATCTGCTTGAAGCGTTAGTAATTTATACGTTTGATCCGTGCTTAACCCCTTCAGAATCTCAGGTAGAAACTTAGGATGCATTTTGGCTACAGTCATCAACGCAGTCGCTTTATTATCTGCTTGAAGCGTTAGCAATTTATACGTTTGATCCGTGCTTAACCCCTTGAGAATCTCAGGTAGAAACTTAGGATGCACGTTGGCTACAGTCATCAACGCAGTAATCCCCTGTTCATTTTGAATGCAGAACAAATCATATTTTTGATCTGCTGTTAGAGTGTGGTTTATTGTCTTCAAATAGAAAGGATAATACTGGACTACCATCGTCAGCGTGTCCGTTCCCTCTTTATTTTCAATGCATAACAACGCATATTTTTGATCTGTCGTTAAATCAGCCAGCAGATTCGCAAAAAATTTAGTTTGATAAGTTTGAAGTAAAAGCATGATTAAAGTATCGTTATTTTTGTTTTGAATCCGCAATAAGGCATACTTTTGATTCGGTGTTAAATCAGTTAATAAGTAAAGAGTAAGATCAGGATCACTCTTTGCGAGATACATTAGCATAGTCGATTTAAAATAATCTTGAATAGATAAAATCATTCCGCGTTCGTTTGTGCTCAGTAAATGTGTTTTTTTTCGAATCTCTTCTTTCCATACAGTTATGTTCTGCATCAAATCAAGAGTGTTTTCTATTAAGAATGAGACACATTCCTTATAAAATTGTGGGAATTGATGTGTTGACACAAATGCTTCACGATCTTTTGTTTTTGGAAAAGAGGGTATGAGGCGACGTTTTTTTTCATCTAGCCAAGCTTGATACAGATCCTCGGGATAAGAATGTTCTAATAATGCATTCTCTAGTTGTTTTAATACGGGTTCTTTTTCTTCAGGAAAGTGATCATCCAGAAAGGCTTCAAAATATAAAATCTGATGGAGTGAAGTGATCAGCTGATCTATTTTTTTTTTCATCAATAAATAGGAGCAAACACGATTGACCTGCTCTCCAGTCATACAAAATAAGACATCGCATAAAAAAACAACCGATCTCGTCTGACAGACTCTCTCTTTCATCTTCTCAAAAAAAGAATCCTGAGCTGCCTTGTGAGTTGAGAGGGCCTTCCAAAAAGAAAATAAGTTAATCAGATCAATTCCAGCATTGAAGTTTTCCCAGTCTATACCCTGCAAAACAACAGCCTGTTGTTCGTGGCTTAACAAGGTCAAAATAAGCATTAAATCTTTCGTTGAGGACGCGATAGTAGCCCAGCTATCTTTCAATGCCTCCAAAACAAACTCTCGGGACGCATCGTCTTTTAAAACAGAAAAAAAACGATTAAAGCCAGAGCCATCCGTAATCAAACGCGCATAAGCTATTTTTTCCAGACATATTTTGTGGTCAGTCACCGGCAATAATTTCAATAAATCGCATACCTCAAGCAACGTAGCCTGAGCCAGCACATCTAAACCACGTTGATTGGTTAACTGATGGAACACCGTGAGTCGACGATTCATATCCAACCCAAAAAGCAAAGATGTTAACGCTTTAAGCGAGGGGACTAATTTTTCTATTTCTGCTTGAAGCGACAAAGCAGGCACATCCATCGAA
>JBIKMG010000041.1:0-15823 GCA_044359385.1 Coxiellaceae bacterium | reverse complement strand
TCGAAGATACCTTTGCAAGGGCTTGGTTTAAACTCACTCATCGCGATATGGGCCCGCGCGCACGCTATCTGGGCAAAGAGGTACCGAGCGAAGAACTTATCTGGCAAGATCCCATTCCGAAGCTAAATCATAAACTCCTTAAGAACTCTGCTGTTGCTAAACTGAAAAAACAGATTCTAAACGCTGGACTCTCTATTTCCGAACTAGTCTCCACAGCTTGGGCGTCTGCTTCTACTTTTAGAGGATCTGACCTGCGAGGGGGTGCGAATGGTGCGAGAATTCGACTAGCCCCACAAAAAAATTGGGAGATAAACCAACCTCAACAACTGCAAAAAGTACTGGCTACTTTGCAAGACATCCAGGCAACGTTTAAAAAACCAGTTTCCTTAGCAGATTTAATCGTCATTGCTGGGAATGCGGGGGTTGAAGCAGCTGCAAAAAAAGCAGGCTATCCTATAACTATCCCTTTTCGAGCAGGAAGAATGGATGCCCTACCCGAACAAACTGATATCCACTCTTTTGCTGTATTAGAACCAAAAGCCGATGGCTTTCGCAACTACCAAAAAACAAAATATGCAGTTCCTGCTGAAAAAATGCTAATCGATCGAGCACAACTACTCACTTTAACTGCACCTGAAATGACTGTGTTAGTAGGTGGCTTACGCATGCTAGGTGCCAACCATTCTCAATCGAAACACGGTGTTTTCACTCATAACCTAGAAACCCTAAGCAATGATTTTTTTGTTAACTTACTGGACATGAATACGCATTGGAAGTCTGTCGAAAATGATATTTTCGAAGGATATGACCGAAAAACAGGCAAGCTTAAATGGACAGCGACCCGAAATGACTTGATATTTGGTTCTCACTCTGAATTGCGTGCACTATCCGAAGTTTATGCCTGTTCTGATTCCCTTCAAAAATTCATCCATGACTTCGTTATTGCTTGGACGAAAGTGATGGAGCTAGATCGATTTGATCTCAAGTAATAATCTTAATCTCCGGCTCTAAGCAGATACCGAAATTGAGGTCCACTGAATCACGCATCTGACAAGCTAGCTGCCAAATTTCTTGTCCGCTAGCTTTCCCATGGTTAACCAAAACCAATGCGTGATTTTCATACACGCCGGCATCTCCTTGTCGATACCCTTTCCAACCACACTTTTCTAAAAGCCAGGCTGCTGATATTTTTTTGTTTTCTCCATATGCAAAACAAGAGAAGTCTGAAAATTTTTCAGCGAGCTCCTCTGCTTTTTCCAAACTAACCACTGGGTTTTTGAAAAAACTACCCGCATTGCCCAAAATAGCGGGATCCGGCAGTTTACTTTGCCGAAGCCTAATCACTGTTTGACTAACTTCTGTGGACGTTAACTTTTCACCATTTTGTAGCGATTCCAATCCTTGATAATTCAGGACGAATTGTGGCGTTTTACGCAAGCATATCGTTACTGCCGTGATCAACCAATTTTCGTAGCCAGGCTTCTTAAAGATACTATCACGATACGATAACTGACAATCTTTTTTAGAAAAAACACGCTGTTCGCCCGATTGCAAATTAACGGCTTCCAACCCATCCAAAACTGAAGCAAACTCTACCCCATAGGCACCAATATTTTGAACCGGAGCCGCACCCACACAACCTGGTATCAAGGATAAGTTCTCCATTCCAAAATATCCTAAGGCTAATGATTTTAAAACCAGCTGATGCCAATTTTCCCCTGCTGCTACTCGAATTTTGACAAAAAAATCGCTTTCGTCAATGATCTCAAAGCCCTTTAGTCGATTAATAAGCACTCGACCGCAATAATTCTTTGTGAATAACACATTACTGCCTTCTCCCAAAACGAGCGTAGGCAATGCGTAAGTTTGGATTCTACGAAGTAAAACAGAAACATCACTGTCAGAATCAAGGATAAATAGCTCAGCTGCTTTATACGCCACAGAGAACGTATTCCATGATTTTAAATCCGCATGTGAGTGTATCGACACAATAGTTCCTTTCGTGAGAAAAAAGAATGTCCTCAATCAAATGTTGAGGACTTACTCTAAATCTACACCTAGAATACTAACAACTAATAGTATAGTTTAACTTGTACGACTACACCCAAAATTTTGTAAACATTATCCAGACGAACCATGTTCATTTTTGAAAGTGCTGGATTGAGTGATTTTAAATAAGAATCAGCGCCATCAGAGACCACTTGACGGATATGAGGGTCAGCACCTTCTGTCGTAATCACAACCAGAAAGTCGCTATCTGTTGGCTGACGCTTCGGTTCAACTACCACTTTAGATCCTTTCGGAAAGTGTGGCTCCAGCCCCGTATTCTCAATCACAACCGCATACGCAGAATCAGAAACACAAGCATCTGTTGACACCTTCTCTGATATCATGACTGTTTGAGTACCACTGACAACCGGTGAGACATCACTCCATGACAAGACAGGAACTTGCTTCCAAACAGCTCCTTCACGCTCTTGATCATCTAAAACCAATAGGTCTTCACCAATCAACTGACTAATCGTCACATCAAAATAATTAGCAATCGGGCGGATTGTTGCTAACTTAGGATTCACATTTTTTCCCGTCAATAAACGATGAATAATTGGCTGAGCAAGCTTAATATTTCTACCCAATTCACTAGCATTAATTTTTTCCCTGTCCATGAGCCTTTTCAGGTTGACACTAATAGCCATGACTTTCTCCCCATCATTAATCAATCAATCACTTAACCACAGCGTGAAACAATCACGGTAATTTTGGTTGTTAGACTATACCTACAGCCTATCAACAGTAGCACTACTACCAAATCGTAGTATATCTACCCCCTAGGTTATAAACAAGAACTTGAATGGAAAAAACAGGGCCTAACAATTCCTTAAGGAAGGGTCGGGCCAGTCAACTATTATTTCGTATATAGTACTGTTTTCCTGCGAAATATCGGCAATAAACCAACTTTGAAGCACTGGAAAATAAATCCTTAATAAAATTCACTGTAGTATTATGATTGACTTGATAGGCCCACATAGCTAACGTTAATGCTCCAACGCATACCCAGAAACGAGAGAAAAAGGAGATCATAAAACATTGACGTCCACTACGTTCTTCTACGGATTTTCTAACCATTAACCGAGATATCTCACCAACAAACTCAAGCACCTCTGTGCTACCCCATTATTGTTTAGAAAAAGGAAGAAATATGACTGAGACGCAACAGCACGGATACTGGCAACCTACCGCTGAAAAAAGCATCTATTGCCCCATCCGTAGAAAATATTACCTGGGTGATCGATTTCCTGAAAGTTACTTAACTCAACGCGAAGCTGAATGCAGTTACTGGGTAATCAATGGTCTAACCAACAAAGAAACCGCGGAAAAAATGTGCCTCTCTTCAAGAACTATCGAGTATTACCTGAGAAATATTCGCTGCAAACTGAATTGCTACAGCAAGTCACACCTAGTAAAAATGCTAAAACAATCGGCGTTCCTACCGATTATCGAGCAACAAATTCTGGAGAAAGAAAATTTAAGTCATCTGCATCTTTAATCCCGAAAGATTTCAAATCAATTTAGCCTATAAAAATACGATGTCCTTTAACCGGGGAGAAGCTTGACTCTCCCCTTTAACCTAAAAAGAACTGCAAGCAAGAAAAATCGACTATCCAGGAGTTCAACTTTAGTCTACGTTCATGTCGACCGAAAATTTTCATCACCCTAGATGGTAAACTAACAGCGCACTGACCAATGCTGTCAAGGCTACCGGCGTTTTTACCATATTAAACCCCAGTGTTTTTTGAAGTATATTCACAATGCAAAGAACAATAAGCGCAGGATAGATTACTTTTAAAACGGGGTAAGCAAAGTGCATAATACCGCTGAAACCCAACTGGGTCATGAAATACATGATTGTTAACACAAAAATCAAACACGCTACCCGAGGAAGACGACCTCTAACAACATGCTCATATAAAAAAGTACTTGTTACATCAGCCAATGCAATGGAAGTAGCTAAACAAGCGAAAGTCACGCAAACGCTCACAAAAATAGAACCATAATCTCCTAAGACTACTTGTGAAACTGCGTGCAGCATTTTATCGGGAGGCAAGCCAGACAATGCATCTGAGTGATGGTAAGCAGCTAACATGAAACCTAAATAAATCAATGCCAATATGAATCCAGCGACTACACAAGCGGTTAACAACCGACTAATCACTAGCTTGGACTGGAGATTTTCAGGCAAGTCAGTAGGGACTCGAGATGAAATGGCACGTACCGCAATGGTTGAAAAGAAAAAAGCACCCAGCATATCCATGGTTCCATAACCCATCGATATCGACTCACTCACGATCGTTCTTGAGTGCAAAGCGGTGGACGGTACCATATGGCCAACGACCAAAATACCCAAAATGATCAACAAAATAAAACAAAAAAGCTTAACCGGCGTTATCCAATACCCAATGACATCAATAATTTTGGTCTCTCGAACCGAACAAATAAACGTAATGAAGCAAAATAGCGCTGAAAAAACCCAAGGGTTATTGATTAAATCAGGCAAAAAAGGCAATAAAGATTGATAGGTGACAACCTCTGTCCGTGGTGCTGCTGAAAATGGACCAATCACCAACATCAAAAAAGTAATAATTAAAAACGCAGTGGTCTTACCCAGACGCCCAAAAAAATCCCAATAACTACCTTTATATAAGCTGGTTGCAATCAATCCCAACAAAGGCGTTCCTACTCCAATCACAATAAATAAGATTGCAACCGAAAAAATATGAGAACCGGCATTAGCCCCTAAATAAAGAGGAAAGACTAAGTTACCTGCGCCAAAAAACATCGCAAAAAGCGAAAAACCGGTTGCCAGAACCTTAGCACCTCGTGCTTGCAACTGAGCTGTAGAATCCACCAACCTATCTCCTTAATTCAATCAGAGGCAAGAGTCTACAGGAGGATCCATATACTATCCACAATTTGCTCGAAGCCAACACAGGATCGGATGCTCCCTAATCCCCTTAGTCACGAACCCGAAACTATTCATTTCAGGATACATTACTAATAACAATTGCTAATCCAGCTCTAAAATCTTGAAATTTCCTCAAGCGACTCTTCCTCTCTCAAGGTAAAAATTTCATAACCCGAATCTGTTACACCTAGCGTATGCTCCCATTGAGCTGACGGTCGGCGATCTTTCGTGATCACAGTCCATTGGTCATCCAGCAATTTAATGTGACGCCCCCCTGCATTGATCATCGGCTCAATCGTAAAGGTCATTCCAGGCTCAAGGATTAAACCAGCACCCCGCTTTCCGTAATGCAAAACCTGTAAGTCTGGCTCATGAAAGACAGATCCGATCCCATGACCACAATACTCACGGACGACTGAAAAATAATTTTTCTTAGCATGGGCCTCAATCGCTGCTCCAATATCACCCAGACGAACACCTGGCTTTACCCTATTAATGCCGATATAAAGGCATTCTTGAGTCACCCGACAAAGTCGCTGAATTTGAGCAGGAACCTTTCCTATCAAAAACATCTTGCTGGTATCCCCATGATAACCATCTGCAATGACTGTCACATCAATATTGATAATATCACCGTTTTTCAAAGCGCGGCTATCCGGTATCCCATGGCAAACTACCTGATTCACAGAGGTACAAATTGATTTAGGAAACCCGTTATAATCTAACGGCGCCGGGATCACACCTTGCTCATTAATCATGAAATTATGGCAAATACGATTCAACTCATCCGTCGTCACTCCTTCTTTCACATGAGGCTCTATCATTTTGAGCACATCAGCAGCGAATACACCGGCTCGTCGCATTTTTTCAATCTCTTGCGCTGTCTTTATAGATACGGCCATTCCTTTCTCCTGAAGTTATGTGTACACGAAAACTGGTTGTTGTTCACGGGAAGCTATGGTATAAATTCCAAGCCGATTTGGCAAATTTTAACCGTCACACCCGTTGGCACAATGTTAGGGTGCTCAAGCTCACTTGAGTTTAACATTGGAATGGGTGGAAGATAGGGCCCTTTAAATGGACCCCTTTAAACCCTGGAGAAAAACATGACAACTATGATCGATATGCTTAAAGCTGGCGTCCACTTTGGCCACAGAACTCGGTTCTGGAACCCTAAAATGGCCCCCTACATTTATGGCGAACGTCAACAGATTCACATCATCAACTTAGAAGAAACACTACCTCGTTTCCAAATGATGTTAGATGCTATGGAAAAAATCATCCAAAAAAACGGGAAAATTTTGTTTGTGGGAACCAAGTTCTCAGCCCGTAATGTTATCCGTGAAGAAGCGACCCGTTGTGGCATGCCTTATGTCAATCACCGTTGGTTAGGCGGTATGCTAACGAACTACAAAACAATTCGCCAATCTGTCCGTCGTTTGATTGCATTGGAAGAACAAGCTGCCGATGCAAAATATTTGGAAAACTTAACGAAAAAAGAAACTCTGATGTTGATTCGTCAACGCGACAAACTAAGTGCTTCCCTCGGTGGTATCAAGCAAATGGGCGGCCTCCCCGATATGATTTTTGTTATTGATGTTCAACTTGAGAAAACAGCAATTCAAGAAGCCAATCGGTTGAAAATTCCGGTAGCCGCGATTGTAGATACCAACTCAAATCCAGAAAATATAGAATACTTGGTTCCAGGTAACGATGATGCGATTAGAGCCGTTCGTTTATATTGCAAAACCATTGCTGATCGCATTATTACCGTCAAAGGCAAAATGGCGCTGACTGAAAAGAAAGTAATACCTAAACACGAAAAAGAAAAAGGGCCCATTGTCGTCACCAAAAAAGAAAAAACGGCTAGCATAGCAGCTAAGCAAGCAGAGGATGATAAAGAGCCTGTCGAAAAGAAACCAGCGAATAAAAAACCAACTGAAAAAACAGATGTTGCTAAAAACCCTAGCGTCAAAAAGCCTGCTGCTAAGAAACCTGCCGCTAAGAAACCAGCGGCTAAGAAACCTGCGGCTAAAAAAGATGATAACTAACAGCAATTAAGGGGACTTCTTATGACAATTAAAGCATCTGATGTAAAAGCACTGCGCGACATCACAGGAGCAGGCATGATGGCCTGTAAAAAGGCTTTAGCAGCAACGAATAGCCTAGATGAAGCTATCGACTTTCTGCGCAAACTAGGCGAAGCAAAAGCAGCAAACGCTTCCACTCGAACAACTGCCGAAGGCCGTGTTAACGTAAAAGCCAATGACGAAGGAGAGGCTGTCGTACTCGAACTCAACAGTGAAACCGATTTTGCTGCTAAAAACGAAGACTTCGTCACTTTTGCAGAACTACTCACAGCGACTGCACTTGCTAAGAGTCCAACTGATTTAGATGCGTTAATGGCTTTGAAAAATCCTTCTGGAGAAGGAACGCTTGAAAGCTACCGACAACAGCTCAGCAGCAAAATCGGTGAAAACATTCATGTTCGCCGCTTTTGTAAAAAAACCGCTGTGCATCCGATTGGGCATTACTGTCACCGCGAGCGAATCGGTGTGTTGGTCATTTTGGATCAAGACAAACCTGAGCTAGCTCGCGATATTGCGATTCACATCGCCGCAATGAATCCACAGGCAATCAACTCTGAAGGAGTCTCTGCGCAGTTAATTGAGCGTGAGCGTCAAATCTATTTGGCTCAAACCAAAGAGTCGGGTAAATCAGAAGAAATTGCCGTCAAGATGGTTGAGGGCCGAATCAAAAAGTACCTGCGTGAAATAACCTTAGTTGATCAACCCTTTGTTAAAAACCCAGATGTGACCATTGGAAGCATGTTAAAATCAGAGGGCGCTCAAGTTCTTGAATTTCTACGTTACGAACTTGGCGAAGGCATTGAGAAAAAAGTCGTTAACTTTAGAGAAGAAGTCATGCAACAAGCAAAAGGAAAGACTTAATGCAAGAAAAAGGGATAGCTAAGCCGCTGTATAAGCGAATCTTATTGAAAATGAGTGGTGCTGCGCTCACTGGGGACGGACAGGAGTCCATTGATCCTGCGACGCTCGACCGCATGGCAAAAGAAATAAACGAGGTACAAAGCCTCGGTATTGAAATTGCGATTGTCGTTGGTGGCGGCAATTTTTTTCGTGGCAGCACGCTATCCAAAGCTGGCATTTCTCGAATGTCTGGAGACTACATGGGGATGCTGGCTACCTTGATCAATGCCTTAGCATTGCGCGATTCTTACGAGCGATTTGGGATGCCTGTTCGTATCTTATCTGCTATTCCTATCAGTGGCATTGGTGACCACTTCAACCACCGCAAAGCTATCCATCATTTAGAGCTAGGCCGCTTAGTTATTTTCGCAGCCGGCACAGGTAATCCCTTAGTCACAACTGATTCTGCTGCTAGCTTACGTGGAATTGAAGTCGATGCCGATGTTATTATCAAAGCGACTGATGTGGACGGGATTTTTGACAAAGATCCCCGCGAACATAGTGATGCTGTTCGCTACAAAAAACTGACTTTCCAAGAAGCCTTAGACAAAGAATTAGCTGTGATGGACCTCGCTGCTTTTTGTCAGTGTCGCGATCACAATAAATCTATTCGCGTTATCAACATGCATAAACCAGGAACACTACTGAGAGCTGTTACGACGCTAGATGAAGGAACCTTGGTCACTAACGGAGATTAACGATGATTAATCAACTATTAAAAGATGCAATAGAAAGCATGCAAAAATCTGAAGACGCCCTTAAGACAGAGCTCTCTAGATTACGAACGGGTCGTGCTCATCCCTCTTTGCTCGCTCATCTACAAGTAGACTACTACGGCGTACCAACACCTCTATCTCAAGTAGCCAGTATTGTGGTGGAAGGTCCTCGTATGTTAGCAGTGACTCCTTGGGAAAAAAACTTAATTGCCCCGATAGAAAAAGCAATCATCTCAGCTGATCTTGGCTTAAACCCAGCCAATAGTGGCCTCGTTATCCGGGTCCCACTTCCTGCGATGAATGAAGAAAGTCGTAAGGCCATGGCTAAGCGGGTTCGAGATGCAGCAGAGAAAGCACGCATTTCAGTCCGTCAAACACGTCGAGAGTTTTTAACCGGTTGCAAAAACCTTCTAAAAGATAAGGATATCACAGAAGATGAGTTGCTCGAAGCTGAAAAAACAATACAAACACAGACAGATTCTGCGATTAAAATCCTAGACACTATTTGCGAAGAAAAGGAAGCTGACTTAATGTCAATTTAGTCGAACAAGGAAGAGATGTCACAAGCAATGCAACTAAAGCACATCGCTATTATCCCAGATGGCAATGGACGATGGGCAAAAAAAAGAAAGCGGCCTCGCATGTTTGGACACAAGATCGGTGCTCAGGTTTTAAAAGACATCGTTAATGCAGCTATCGCGTGCCCAGGTCTTGAAGTTTTATCTGTTTTTACCTTTAGCACGGAAAACAAAAAACGCCCGGCCGAAGAAGTGGATTTTTTAATGCAGCTATTAGGCACCAGCTTAGATGAATCCTTGGATGAGTTACACGAAAAAAATATTCGCTTACAAATTATCGGTGATTGGGCAAGCTACCCTGCGCGTTTATCTAAAAAACTCAAGCAATCGATCGAACTAACGGCAGGAAATACGCGACTAACACTTGTTTGTGCTTTATTTTACAGTGGCCAGTGGGATATCACGCAGGCGACTCGCCAAGTTGCAGAGAAAATCAAAAATGGTGAGTTAGAACCTGCTGCCATCTCCGAGGAAACCATCGCCAAACACTTATCTCTTGCTCATCTACCCGACCCTGACTTATTGATTCGAACTAGTGGTGAACAACGAATTAGCAACTTCATGCTCTGGCAATCAGCCTATACTGAATTTTATTTTACTGAAAAGCTATGGCCCGATTTTTTGCCAGAGGACTTACAACGAGCTATTGCTTCATTTTATTCACGCGATAGACGCTTTGGAGCGGTCAAGCCAACTCGGGAGCCAGCACTATGCTTAGACAACGTTTAATTACAGCCCTTATTCTTTTACTGGTGGTTAGTTGTCTTATCTTCCTGACTCCCCAATTCGTTTTTCAAATAACGGCAAGCCTCGTTTTATTAGCTGCTACCTGGGAGTGGGGCAGCTTACTGGGGAGTAAAGATAGCTTACTCATTCGAATCCTCCTGATTATTTTAGTCGTTATGGGCTTCTTAGAAGCACTATTTTTTGCACTCCCCATTTGGATATTAGCTGCTGGTGCTGTGATGGTAGCCTGGGCTTTTGCTGCTGTTCTTAGCTATGGCTTGAACAGAAAGCCGGTAGGCTTTCAATTTCCGCTACTTAGAGTCTTAGCTTGTTTAGTTTTAATGGCCTCAACTCTGATAGGACTTGTCTTGCTCAGAGCAAAACCCAATGGTCCTGGACTCGCTTTTTATGCCTTAAGCCTCGCTTTCGTGAATGATTCATCCGCTTATTTCTTGGGTCGTTGGATTGGTAAAAAGAAACTAGCTCCTCGCGTCAGCCCGAAAAAAACTTGGGAAGGTTGTATCTGTGGGATTTTAATTGGCACTATTTGGTCTATTCTCATCACAATCATTTTCTGGTCAAACAGCCTCAGCATTTTATCCATGATTATCGTAACCGTACCCACCTTGATCGCAGCAGTCATTGGGGATTTATTTATCAGTGTACTTAAACGAGAAAGCAATTTGAAAGATACTGGCAAATTACTTCCAGGTCATGGTGGCTTATTAGACCGAATAGATGCGATCCTCATGGCCATCCCTATCTTTGCGCTCGTAGCACTTCAGGTGGGCATACTTTAAAAATGACTTTACGAACGAGTTCGGCTGTTAGGAATACGAATCCTTGCGTTTTTATCTCTTTTTATGTTCACTGCGAATTTTTACCCTAATTGACAAAGATTTAATGGTCCTATAGGCTTTTAATTTTAATGGAGGTCTCTTCTATGATTATTGCTATCGTCATCCTTCTCGCTCTTGTTCTTTATTTTGTTTTGACGTACAACAAATTAATCGCCTACATTGAAAGTGTTCATAATAACGAGAAACAGATCGATATACAGTTGGACCGACGATTCAAAGTATTTGAATCGCTAATTCATGTTTTAAAGAACTACATGGATTATGAAAAATCTACGCTAAAAGATGTGGTTTCCCTACGTAATCAAGCACAAGCAGCCAAAGAAAATAATGATCCCGCCACACGAATGGCTGCAGAGAATGCCATTTCAACAGTTGCCTCTGGCATCAATCTTGTTTTTGAACAGTATCCTGACCTCAAAGCAAATCAAAATGCAATCAAATTGCAAGAAGAAATAGTCAATACAGAAAACAAATTGGCATATTCCAAACAAGCATTTAACGATAGCATCGAACAATACAATGCATTCAAAAAATCTCTTTTCCCATCTATGGTTGTCTCCCTAGCAAAAGCGAAATTAGATAACAATTTTCGCTATTGGCAACTAGACTCACCAGCTGATATAAAAGAGAAAGAAAACTATACCGTAAAACTAGATGACTAATTAAACCCATGCCAGACACACCTACTCTCAAACAGTCTGCACCTAACTGGCGTCAAACGATTAAAAGAAATCGACGTCGCACAGGTGCTGTCATGCTGACTTATGTCTTTATTTACATACTTATTGGTCTTTTGTTTGATCTCTATATTCAATCAAAGCACCACCCAGGGATCTCTACGGTAGTTGCACTATCACAACTTATCCGCTTTCATTGGACTCCCTACGTCACACTGCTAACCCTGAGTATTGCGATTATCAGCTTACTGATAACACTGGCTTTTTCAGATCACTTAATGCTGCTAGGGACGCAATACCATCAAATTATAGCCGGTGAGACCAAAGATCCTGAAGAAATTCAGCTTTATAACGTTGTGGAAGAAATGAAAATATCTGCCGGAATGAAGTTCATGCCCAAGGTTTATCTCATTGATGCAAATTATATGAACGCATTTGCGAGCGGCTGGAGTGAAAAATCAGCGATGGTAGCAATCACAACTGGACTAATGAAAAAACTGACCCGTTCCGAACTACAAGCAGTCATGGCACATGAACTGACCCATATTCGCCATCAAGATATAAAATTAACACTTTGCGCATCGGTATTAAGTCAACTAATCTTAATGATCATTGATGTTTTATTTTATACGACTCTCTTTGGCTCTGATCGCCGTGATGAAAACACGAAAAATGGGGGCTTATTTATTGTCGTCATGATTATACGTTTTGCACTTCCACTCATCACCGTGCTTTTAATGCTTTATTTAAGCCGAAAGCGAGAGTTCATGGCTGATGCTGGTGCTGTCGAGCTCATGCGTGACAACCTTCCAATGGCAAGTGCACTTTGTAAAATCGCAAAAGATCATGAAGATAACCAAGACCAATACCAGCGTGACTACCAACAAACAGGTCATGAACAAGTCCGCAGGCAAGCCTACATTTTTGATCCCTCTTGTGCTGGCATAAAATCAATAACCGGTTTTACGGATGCCCTCTCAACTCACCCCAGCATTAAGAAACGACTAGAGGCTCTTGGCTTTCTAGCCAAGTGATAAAGTAACGAAATAACCTAAGACATTTTTTATTTCTGTTTTTAGTATAATTCTGATACACTATGGAATACTAAATAGGAAATTATTAATTATATGCGTCAATTAGTTACTATAATTGCTGAGGTAAATGCACTTTTCTCTGATACAGGAAGTCTTAGCTTCAACCCCTCTTTTAATGAACGACTTATTCTACGGGCCAAATCACTCGCTAAGGCTTGCTACCTGCGCCTCCATTACAACGAAAATACAAGCGATTTAGCGAAAAATCTAGAAGCAATTACCCAACACTTAAACAAACTTAAGACTGACTTGACACCCCCTCTTCCCCTCTTGCTAAATGAAAAACAAATGTTGGCCATTTTTAAAGGTTTTTTCTGGAGCATTACTCAGATTGTAAACCCTGAAAAGCCTAGAAAAGCAGCTAAAGAAATACAAGTTGCTGAGTCTTATACTGTCTTAATGGATGATGAATTTTATCAGGATAAAACCATTCAAATTTCAGCCGACACCACCTATCGCATCACCCGAAAAAAAGCTGATTTAGTTGAGCTAAAAGAACTTTATACATCCATCCGAGATAATAACGCTAATACTAACCAAAAACCCCTTTGGTTTCGAAAAATACGATCCTGGGAACAAGCACTGTTGACAGATGCTGTGAAGGAAAGCCTGATCTATTTATACACTACCAAAACACCTACTGGCAGTAGTAAACCTGCCTTATCTAATGCCGGTAGAGATATTCTAAGCATAATAAATCAGCGCTCTATGTTCTATTACCACAGCACACCTTCCAGACATAGCCAAGAAGAAGCCACAGCAGCACTTAGAGATTATTTCACGCTCTACAAAAATCAAATGATCGAAGATTTTGAGAGCCGCTACGGTGAACAACACGGTGTGACCACTATTCCGATTCTCATGGGAAGCCTATTAACACCCGCTTCGTATGAGGCGATGATGCCTCATTTTTCTGAAAATAATTCACTGATGCTCCTCTACAAAAAAGAAGCGATTCGTCTATTGCAAGAGCATCTAAATCATCGAAAACGTGCTTATGACACCCATCCCTCACGGAACGTTTACTATCATTTTTCTATTATCGATACCAACCATCCTATAAATGGTCGACGAACGCATACAGCAGAGACAGCGATATCGCCAAAACGCTTAAGAAATGGGCATCATATTGTACGTACCTCTATTCATACTATTCTTACCTACGCGACTGATTTATCCGATGAACTAAGAACGAAGCTAACAGAAGTTCAAGAATATTTATCTTCCTCCAGAAAACTGCGCAATTCAACAGCGGTTTCAACTCGCCTAGAGATAACAGAAAACAGTCGATGGAGCCTTTTTCTAGACACGCTAAAAGCCTACGTCGATGCTTGGCGACAAGGGGAAGCCCTGCAAGATCACCAAAACCATTCTCTTTATTTAGCCAGCTGTGAATCTATTTTAATTCAAGAATGCGGCGGTGCTGTTCAATCTAACTGTAAAAGCTCAAAAGATCGCCTAGGTTTACTCAAAGCGTACAATACCTATTTACGAATAAGTTATCAAAAAAATGGGAGGATACCCCGATATGGTTCAGTCGAAACTGTAAGCAACAGACAAGAACTCACTGACTGCGTAACAAAAATTCCATCGGAGATAGCCTCTCAATTAGCACCAGGATCCTATGGAATAAAAAATGAGGGCTCAACGATTCTATTTAGGATACTATTCGCTATCCGCGACATCCTGCCTTTTTTCTGGAAAGATAATTACTTTAAGTACATGCCTGAATTTTTTCGCCGGGCAGCAGATAACGAACGCGGAATAGGAGACCGATTTAACTATGCCGTTGCAGCTATCGCTTGCATTATTTTTCCTATTTTTGCAGCCCCGATTATTCGTTTAATTTCCTACCAAGCAATGACGCCGACATCTGTAGCACGAAGCCCTGAATTTTTAAGCCAAAAAAAACTAGCGGGTACGAATAAAACAAAACCCAAAAGCCTAAGACCAGATCCCCTCTTTCTATCAGAAGAATCAAAAGCTACGCCAAATATATAGAGTGAAGTTCAGGTAAAAAACCCGAGTTAGCCAAGCTTCGGTTTTTTTATATCTAGGGTAACCTCAGTTCGGAGTTTCTGACAAATAATTCTTCGATGTCAACAACAATTTAATGGCAGAAATTTTTAATGGTTCAACTGACATATGCGGCGATTCCCGCGTATGCACCGAAGAATCCCACCTATTCAGCGTGAAACTAGGGTATTAAATTAATTCTTTTTGAATGGGCGTGATGAAATGGAAGAGTTGAAGTGATACAGCCGAGCTGAGCGAGAGGAACTGGTAACGAAGTGGCGATTGAGTGGCTTGAGTAAAGCGCGTTTTGCCGTGAGCATCAGACAAATCTGCAGCATTTTTATAGTTTTAGTTGTGCTAGCGCCCAAAAAAAGAAAAAAGAGAAATTGGTTAGTTTTAGTGTTGTTCGTAGATCATCTCCCTCCGGGGTGTCAAATGTAATGACTATTTAGTTTCAAAATGGAATTCAGGTAAAGGTGCCCTTCCAGCCTGAAGTATTGAGTTTACTTTGGGGGTTGTCGTGCAACTAATGGTATCGGCTGTAACTTTACGCCAAGAATGTGTAACTAAATTTTCGCCTATCCTGTGTCTGGTTTTTTTGCTGCAAGCTTGATAGTCTCGATGGTTTTCTTATAATTCCACGGTAGCCAAGCAATGGGATTAGATTTTAGGTGCTGCTGATAGCATTGCAAACCCTTCAGAAAATCATAGACATTCTCACCGGCGTTATAAGCGGTGGCAATTAATGAGATAAGGACGTTGGCGACACCTGCGCCGTTGACGGTTTTATAAAAATGAGCTGTCTTTCGTCCACAAATGACAATTTTCAGCTTTTCTTCCATCCGGTTGTTATCAATTAGCGCGCTTGGTTCAACACAAAATAAAGTCAGCTGCTCGTAATGACGCAAAAAATATTTGATGGATCTACCCAACGCGGCATGTTCTTCAAAATCATCCGCTGCCCGCTTGGCTTCACCCCAGTAACGAATAGATTGCATAACAGGCGTGAATGCTGTTGATGATATGCTAGGGGTTGCTCATAATTCATAATTTTCTCTCAAATGGGCTCGTTCAATCTCGCTATCCGTGAACCACGCTTTCAGTCGTCGGTGAGGCGCCTTCGCCAATTCACTCTGTAACTGTTCGAGCCTTTCTTCTTGGGCAGCAGAAAGTTCGCCCCCGCCCCCATTGCATTCTTTTTGC
>JBIKMG010000040.1:0-16000 GCA_044359385.1 Coxiellaceae bacterium | reverse complement strand
TTAGCGAGGTAACGGGTTTGTCAGTCGATGAGATTAAAAAACTCTCTGATTTTAGGTATTGATTACTCAACAGTAAATTGCTGGGTAGTGAAATACTCACCTTCTCTAGAGATCAAGTTGACTAGTCGATATAAAAAACAATGGATTCTGGCTGACGAATGGATGTGACCTAATTAAAATAAACGTTAAATGCTGCTACTTTTATCGCGCAGTAGATAAAGCAGGAAAAACGATTAACTTTATGTTATCTAATGCCCTTAGTTTGCTTTGAAAGTCCTATCCTACCGCAAAAGCTGTATACAGTGAATAAAGGTACTCAGAAATAACTGATTTGGGGAAGTAAGGGTGCCGTTCTCTTATGCTCAAACTACCTTGCAAATCTCGGGATTCTTTGGTAATACTCGCCTATAATTCGCGATGTGCGATGTAGAGTCATTTGTTAAACTATGAGCCAATTCAATTGGCTTGACACAAAGGACTTAACTACGATGAAAAAAAGAGATGTAGCGAAGCAAGAATCATTGAGATTTTAAAAGCTGGAGAAGCGGGTTTATCAGTAGCAGACATATCGAGGCAATATAGTCTTTTAGAAAGCACTTACTACAAATGGAAAGCAAAATATTCGGGCATGGCGGCAGCTGATTTAAAGCGCTTAAAAAATCGGCTAAGGAACATACCTATCCAACCTGGAAAACCAGCGAAAAATGCTTATATTGAACGATTTAATCGAACCTACCGAGAAGCTATTTTGGATCAATATCAATTGGATGATTGACAGGAAGTAAAGAAGCTAACGAAAGAATGGATTTCACATTACAACCATGAAAGACCAGATCAATTATTGGGTATGGAGCTACCCATTATGAAGAAGGCTGCATGAAAAGAGAAAACTCTACGTCATAGCTGGGGCATTAAGGGGGGGTTTACACACTCTCCTCTCGATCACTATCAGCAGACTTAATAAATCCTTAATAATTATACGGTAGTCAAAGCCTAGCAGCAGCTATAAAATACAAATTATTAAGGATATATGTAGGAGTTTATCATGCAAGATCCGGCTCAATTGATGAGTGATGAGTGGTTAGAGCGCTCTATTGTTGAAGGTATTGCTGATGCTACAGATGAAAATATCCAGCAAATGTTGGATACCTGGGTGCCTAAGGGTTCGCATGACTATCTGATGCAGCAGCTGGGTGCGCGCAACCTAACTGCTGAAAAAATACAAGGACTTGTGCCTCGAGTAGAAGGTTTACTTCTTGGATATTTGTCTGCCTTGATTCGAGGTTTCTTGCAGCCAAAAGAAGAGTCAAACTATTTGGCTTCCAGCTCATTGGGGGAAAGTGAGCGGATTCAGTTTCCTGTGCACACGATTGATGAGACATATGAGTTAACTGCTTGGTTGGTTCTTCAGAGAGATGAGTTTTACCAACGAAGGCTTGCACAACATCAAGATAACCGAAATTTTCAGCTATTGGTTGACGCAGCCAGTGTTAATTTTGCAGAAAATAAAAAGCCAGTCTATCCCTTTACTAAGCTTCTGTGGGAGCGTGGTTGGCTGCCGCTTCAGGTTCGTCCTGAAATTTTTAAACATCCACAGTGGCTCAAGCAAAGCCCAAGGGAAAAAGCAAAAAGTATTGCAGCCCATATAATGCGAGTCAATCCTGAACCGGCTGATTACCTGCACGCCAAAGATGGGCCAGAACGAGCTGTGAGTGATTTTGAGGCAGAGTTAATAGCCGCTGAGGAAGCTACCATGGTTGCAACAAGCCTTTCGCAGTTGGTGCAGCAGTGGCAAACGGAAAGAGATCGTTTCCTCACAGAAGCGAGTGACCAGGTTGTGCAAGCAGAGCCGGAATCTAAGTCAGAAATAGCACAGCAGTTATGTGCTGGATTTGTAAAACTGTGTTCTGATCAGGCCGGTTTGGAGGCAGACCGTCTTTATGTAAAGAGAATGCGTTGCTTACATAATCACTGGTTGCTATCTCCGATAGAAAAAATAGAAAAGTTTGTTAAGGAGCGATTTACTGATCAAGTGATTGTTTGTAATCGTGTAGTTGAGGTCCTCTACCATCTCGAATTACTCGTCGCTAACTTGTATGAATATGTCATTCGAATGATGAGTGATCCCGAGCTGTCGACCCCGCTGCTCGTGCATGCAGGGCGCGTGTCTGAATCAGGCGATGTAGTTGCGTTAACGGAGGAAGAAAAGGCTCGGCATGGCTTGTTTTTGGCGTTGGTACTACACCCCCGTTTAGAGGGCTTGTTAGGGAAATTGCGCTTTGTAAACTACGCTGAAGCTAAGCGAGCGCAGGTTGAAAAGGAGCTCACGATAGTCCTTAAGGAGATAGAAATTCATTTGGTAAAGTTGATTAGAGAAGCAGAAGCTTTGCCTTATCGTACTCTAGCGGCTGTTCAAGAAGGCGGCCATAATTACGAGGTGAAGGAAACAGATCAGCCAGATGGTGATGGTATTAAGTTGGGGCAAT
Organism: Coxiellaceae bacterium; assembly: GCA_044359385.1. GTDB lineage: Bacteria > Pseudomonadota > Gammaproteobacteria > JAJRRL01 > JAJRRL01 > JBIKMG01. The sequence continues at coordinate 13,514 of JBIKMG010000040.1, read as the reverse complement.
CTAGGCAACTTCGCTTAGCTAAGTTGGCTGAGTTGGCACTCGGTCAGACTTCATCTGACTCAGTTAAACAGTTTGATCAACTATTGCCTTTGTACGCAGAGACAGCTGTTTCAGCTGGTAAGCTCAGCGAATTATTTCATTTCGGTATCGGTGATGTGTCACTCATTTTGCATTTATTGGTAAAAAATAGTAGATTATCTGATCCGATTGCAGCAGTTTCGCATCTGCTTGTTGCGCATGCAAATATCGAGTACAAAAAAATGGGGGTTTCGACACTGACTTGGGCTTATGAGGCATTTAAGCATGCGAATACGGATGAAGCTAAAAAAGCGCTTTGCTTGCGAGTCTATGCGTTATTAAGAGCCGTTAATCAATTGTCTTTGGTTCGAGCATCTAGCGAAGCGGAAGAGTTGGGGTCTGGTGTAGAAGAGGGTGTTATCCCGAGAGATTGGTTTTCGCAAACCGCTTTTGCCATTTTGCAGGCGGTTTCTCATAAATCTGGGGTTTCGGTTGATTTATATTGGCGTAGAGATAAGCTGTTTTTAGTGGCCATGCTAAAACGTCTCGTGACACATTTATATTTTGAGATGGCTGATACAGTTGGTAGAAAAGTGTTGGATAATAATGAGATCTTAGGTTTTATATTGTCTTCTTGGAACTATTTGTCCGTATCTGTTCGAACGATGCAGCTGTTCGCAGATGAACATAACTCAGTTGAGTTAAGCGGGCTTCATACAGCCATTGCGAGTGTAGTCCGAGTTGCCTTGATTCCATCTAGAAAAAAAGGGCAGCGAGAGGGGTCTTACTCACTAAAATGGGAAGAGATTATCGAGCAGCGAGATAAACTGTTGGCACCTGTCGATACTAGCCTAGTTTTGGAAGATCAAATGCAACACCGGGGACTATCATGGGGGGAAATTATAACTTTCCAGAAAGAAATGGCTGCATACGAAAGAGCACAAGCTTTAGCAAAGCAAAAGAAAGCAATAGCTAGTTTTTTTGTAGGTAGTTTGGATCCCACGTTGCTCTTGGAGGTTGCCCGGCAACTGCAGGCGAGTGGATTGCCTCAGCAAGATGAGCAAGCTGCACCTGCACAGCCGGTTGGGTTGATCGCGGGGCTTGGTTTGTTGATGCAACAGCAGTCAGCTGCTAAAGCGCGTAGGGCAGTGAGTCCTGCGGCTGGCGGCGGCGGTGGTAAGTAACGCTGTCATTGAGTAGAAAGTAATTGTAAGGAGGTAATTGAGTAAAATGATTCGAACCATAGAAGAAATAAGCATTCCTGAAGGTGTTAAATGGGAAGAAGCAAAGTACCCAGGTAAGCACAACGTTGTTAGAGTGACAAGTGGGCCGGTTGAGATATCAGTTGACGGCAACAGGATTAACCATCGTGTTGTCTACAAGGTAGCAGCGGATTCAAGTGTCGGGAGCGGTAGACTGGTAAGCAGCGAAATATCCCCCTCATCAGAAATAGATGAAGATCTATGGGATATGCCAACACTTTCGACAGAGTTTGCGCCTAATGATGGTGTAACATCTGGGTTAGTTGACCGCGGCTTAGTATTGACTAATCCTCAAAGGCAGGCTCGGGTTTTTCAGGAGATAAATTCAGGAAGATTTTGTGCTTTGTATCAAGGTGGTTGGGTGTCTGAGTATATTCAGGGTGAGCAAGCAAGCGATAGCGAAATAGCAGATGGCTTACTTGAGCTCTATCGAAATAAAAGGCGTCTTGTATTGGATCCGCATGTGAAAGGCAATGCTTTGGTTACTCAAGAGAGGTCTGTTGCATTTGTCGATGTAGATTTTGCATTGAGGCGTGGTTCTATCGATAGTGATCGTTTTTTATTTGAATCGAATGAAAAAATGGAAGAAAACCTGACTCATTTATCAGATTTGTATTTGCGTCATGATTGTGGCGGTCAACAAGTTGAGTCATCTACTGACCCCGATCAGGAAGTGATAAAATTCTATCCAGATTCACTGGCAGTTACGCTGGGTCTACTTTATTTAGAAAAATCTTTGCAATCCGAAGCTATCGTGAATGATTGGATAGAGAAGAGTGTGATTATGGCGATTTTTCAGGCATACCAACTCCATCTGAAAATTTCGCCAAACATACTGAAAGGGTTTTTATTCCTCCGTAAAATAGGCCGCTTACAAAAGTTACTGTCAGATTCTGGCATGCTTAGACAATTTTTTTGTCAGGATCAGGTTGGTCATGTTGATAGCTTGGTGCCAGTAAGTGCGTTATTTGACTCGAGTTACGAGAGTATAATGCAGAAATATTTGCCGAAGGCCGATGATGGTCAAGAGTTGAAGCCAGAGGGTCTTTTGTTGGGCCTGGATTGCTCCGTGATAGGGGGTAAATTGAGGGCCTCTGCACAGGGTGCTAAGTTACGAGCGCTAAGTGAATACATAGATCAAGTAAAAAAAACAGGGTTTTCGTTGATTAATTCGCAGCAGCACAAAGCTTTAAACAAAGATAGAACGGCTGGTTCAGGTGTTGCTCGCGTAATTGCTATGATTTTAATCAATACTGCGCTTCTGCTCATGTGTTTGATTGGCTTGGGTGCAGCATTATTTTGTTGGCAGAAGAAAAGGACCGGGCATACTTGTTGGTTTTTCACTGAAACAAAAACATGCGAAAATTTGCGTATTGCACAGACATCTATTACTCGTGCGGCTGCTCGTATTGCTTGATGAATAAGCCCCCGAAAAATAGAATTTTCGTATAATCGAATGAAACAAGATTCTGAATGAAGAAATCAAGATTTACAGACAGCGAAATTCAGGCGATTATAAAATAAGCGGAATTAAACACCCCGACAAACTAAATTTGTCGTCAGGATGACATCAGCTCGACGGATTTCACGAAAAGGTAAAATAAAGATGACACATTTAGATACGATTTTAGGAGAATCGGTTTTTAGCCGCAGAGTTTTTCATCCAGTGGCCTTCCCATTGCCTGTTAAAAAATCAGCGCAATTGGCGCCTATAAAAGAAATTGCTCGTGTTTTTTGTGTTGCGCTACTCGATGTAGAAAAACATATTGGCCCGAGTACTACATTTGAACACAAAGAAAGGTTGCATGAGTATTTAACAATACTGGTAGAGTTAGTCCTTGATCCGGATATGCCGGAAGATACTACATTGAGTATAAAAAACAAGGTAAAAGAGGATGCATTTATGTGTACGCCAGGATTCATGAACCGAATTCAGGTTTGTATTACAGGACTTACTAGTCCCTCAACCATTCAGCAGTTAATGGCAAGTTACCGCAGAGGTTTGGTTGAGGAGGTGGCATCGCGTTCAGGTAGTGGTTGGGTGCACGACTATCAATTATATTTTGAGGTCGCAAATGAGATGGGTTTCGAAATTCCATTGGTCGGTGTATCGGATCCCTATGCCAAAACGAGATATAAAAGTCAGTATAAAGAATCGCTATTACGTATTTTTCAAGAAGAGTATCTTCGTCCATCGAAGTTAGTAGAGAAGTTATATCAATCGGCCTTTGCAAGTCTCGGTTATGCAGGCAAAAAACAAGAAGGCTCGGGTTATTGTGAAGATATTTCTGTTATCAATAACATCCTGTCCTTTTTTAGGCGATCACTGGGTGACTGTTCTAAAATTGAAGCCAAATCATTTCTTCAATTTATTGAATGCAGCTTAGATGAGGAAGAGAATGTAGTCGCTATTTCTGATATTAATTGGGGGGTGGTTGTATCAGATACGATTAATTATTGGTTAGAAAAAAACTGGATAGAGCGAGAGCAATTCACTGAAAAAATAGCGATTTCTCCAGAGTACTGGGTTCTAGAAATAAATCCTAAAAAAACAGAGGAAACGTTGTTCTTCGTTAGAAACAAAGCCGGTGCTGAGCGTTGTTTTTTCTTGGGGAATGCGCATTTATTCAAGGATTTTCTAGATGAAGATTTGATTAAAGCATTGGAATCATCTGCCGTATGCACAGAAGATCACAAAAGCAAGTTGTTATTCGGACTCTTTATCGCAGGAATGGATGTTTCTAGACACAGGGCGCTTCAAGTGTTTAAGAATCATGGTCATGAGATGATTAAAGATGGGCGTGAGTTAGCTGCGATATGGAGGGCACTCAGTGATGATCGAAGATTAATCCTGTTCGAAGGATTGAGTGATCATTGGCATAAGATTATCAAAAATAGGCGCGACCTAAGTGTTGTATGGGCAACATTGAGTGAGGATCAAAGATTAGCCATATTCCGAGGGCTGCAAGATCATTGGCATCAAATGATTACATCTGGATACACGCTAAGTCTCCTATTGACAATATTCAGTGAGGATGAAAAATTAATTGTAATCGAGGCGTTGAGAGGTCATTGGCGTAAAATAATCATGACTTCTGATGGGTTAATGCTGGTTTTGAAGGTCTTGAGTCTTGATCAAAGACGGATAGTGCTCAAAGAGCTTGGCAACGAGTGCTATAAAATGATTCGAAATAAAGATGACTTGAAAAAACTATTAGAAATCTTAAGTCTTGATGAAAGGGCGTTGCTTTTCGATTGCTTTAATGATCATTGGTACAAAATTATCGACAATGAGAATAAATTGATTTCGTTTTTGAACTTCCTGAATCGGAATGAAAAAGGTCGGGTGCTTCAAATGCTGAAAGATCACCTGTATCAAATCATCACAAATGGAACTTGTCTATCTCAGATATTGGAGCATTTAGGCTATGCAGACGAAAATTCGGGGTATTCACCGCTTTTTCGTTATGCAGATGGTCAAGCCTATGTAGTGCTTGATGCGCTCAAGGAGCACCTGGGTAGGATTATTAAAAATGCTCACGAGCTAATTTCGGTGTTGCATCAGGTTATGTATGATGAGAATGCACGGCGTTTATTCTTAGATAAGATAATGACAGATTTGTATGACCATATTACAACTTGGCATTCCCTAAAATGCGTATTGTCTTGCATCGGAAATAACCCTATCTTAAGGTCTCAGCTTTTCAGGCTGGTGAGTCATCGCTTGCCAGAGATCATTCAGGATCAGAGAGCCTTTGTAGGTGTTTTAAAAAATTCGAGTCTGGATGATGTGGGCAGTGTGTTGAAGCAAAAGCCGCTGTTTTTTTCGAAAATCATTAAAAACGCGGATCATTTTGTTTCTTTTTTGTCTCAATTAGATAGAGTGAATTTAAAGCAAGCAGTGGTGAAGGAGTTAACTAGGTCTCAGCTTCGTTATTTGGTTTTTTGGGCAAAGAATGGCAGGCTTTGCTTGTATCGTGATATTTTTATAACGGCTTACATCGGCTTGCGGAATCAGGATCCGAGAAATGTGTTTATGCCCAGATTTTTTCCTAATCTACAGGCTACAAAGACACAAAAAGTAGAAGAGGCTCAATCACTATTGAGATTCGACAAACCTTCGTGTAAAAACGGATTGCTGGGATTGATAAATGCCAAAACAAGGAGAGTTTTTTAAAATCCAAGATGAATTCGATTATTTAGATTATGTCTAAAGTGGTAGGCCTAATCAATAGTAACTTTCACAAGCTTCCATGAGTTTTTTTAGATTAATTCCAGCGGGTGTGCGACGGCGATAATAGTATTGGTCTAGGTAGTTTTTCAGTAAGTAGTTATAATCGGGTTGTTGCAGTAACGCGTAAATTTCTTTAGCCAACTCAAATTGATGCTTGTCTCGATAATCGATGCGCTGAAAAAAAACAGCAGCCATCGCTGCGCCTAGGCTGGCTTTTCGTGCAGGCTCACCTGTTTTGAAGTTTTTGATGCAGTAATGGATCGCATTTTTTCGATCCCAGTCTCGCCAGTCTCTGTATTGCTGTAGCGCTATATGGTCATAATCAACAATACCAGTCGGGTAATGAGATAGCTCATCAGTGAGCAGAAAAAAAGCAGCTGGAACGCAGGCAGCGATATTGGCCCAGGAGCAATTTCCAGTCACTTGAGGATCAATCATCATGCGCCCGATTGTTTTTAGCCCGAGTCGCTTATGAAGCGTCTCATGGATAAAAGTCAGGTCTTTCTTTTCATAAAGCATAAATTTCATCAATGCTTTGTCGAATAATTGAGGTTTGGTTATTTCAAAAAAAACAATGCCATTCATCGAGCGCGTATGAAGCTGACGGTCGCAGCGAACTAAATAGTGTTTGTAGTGGATAAAAGAAATAGCGTGACCATCGTAATTAACAGGAAGGATAATAAGCGGGTGATTGAGAAGGTCATTTATTTCAGTTTGTTTTTCTTGCAAGTTGGTTTGATACTGTTGAAATTTAAACAAGTCAGCAGCGCGGTGAAGCGCTTGAATAATTTTTTTGTAAATGGGAAAGTGATTTTTATTTTTTTTTGCACCAAAATTAGAAACATATTGTTGTAGAGACTGACGTAGAATGTGTGTGCTAGATTCTAGAAAAAAACCCTCTAAGCTCAGTTCGGCAAAGTCTCCCTCTGCGTTAACAATGTCGATTTCACCTTTTAGATCATAGCGATGCCCCAGTAATTTCAGATTAATATAATCATTAGCAAATCGCGTAGATGCACCGTATTCGTAAAGTAAGTGTTTTAAAATCTTGTGTTCTCTGAGAATCGCTTTTACTAAAAGAGGCTCTGCTGATAGATTATGGGCGTTAGGATTCGCTTGGTTATCCAGAAGTAGGCGGCACAGATCAAGGTTGTTGTTTTCGACAGCCCAATGCAGAGCCGTTGCGCCGACTAAGTCTTGTTTATTCGGGTCGGCTCCGTGTTCTAATAAGAGTTTTGCCAAGTGAGTATGATTAGCAATCGCACACTCTATCAGAGGAGTAAAGCCATATTCATCGAAGGCATTAATATCCACACCTCGGGCGAGGACCTCGCGAACAACGGATTCTTGATTTTGAATAATGAAGTTAGCGAGGCTGGGTTTCATGATTTATTTATCCAAAAGGTGAAGGAGTCACAGATGGCGTGGCTTGTGCGGCTTGCTGGTGTTGCAGCTGCTGTTGGAGTTGCAGCTCAGCTTTGTTGCTCGCCTCTTCGTTTTCTGTTGGGTCTGGTGTAATTTGGGGAGGTATGCCATCGAACTGCGCATGATCCAATAGAGGGTGGCGTGAAAGTTGAGAGCCCATTTCTGGTTTATAGGAGGGGTCTTTTAGGGGGGTAGCCATTCCACCGTGTTTTAACTCGGATTCCCGATCAGCCTTACGGCGATCGTATTCAAAAAAAGGATCGGTTTTCGCACTGTATTGTCTTTCCGGATGAAAGAGATCGCTAGGATTGAGGATAAAAACTAAATCAATAGCTGTATTGCCTAAGAGCTGCTCTTGCCCACAATCAATTTCGTTTTCTTGGTATAAAGCAAAAATCTGGTAAGTGCCTGGAATAACCGTAAAGTTAATTTGTGCTTGATGACTTTGATGGGAGACTAAGTTAGGCCCCGTATTGATAGGGGTAAGCGTCCAGCGGAGGTTCTCGCGTATAACGCCACCATGGCCAGAGTGAACTGCAGTCAGCTTAATTTGTGCCGAAGGGCTGCCTGTATTGTAAGAAGTAACCATAAATTAACCACTTAGATAGAAAAATCAAAACCGGCTCATCACATTAAGAGCGTATTAAGCAACTATTGTACCCATTTTTAGTGCAAAAATCTAGCTACCAGGCCTTTGGTTTAACAGAGATTGACATCCCCTGATCGGGTAATATGATTAGCTACCTTGAGTAAACAGGTATGTTTTTTCCCGTGTTTTCTTTTCTTTATTTTATCGATCATGAAAGGGCACTAGCCTTATTGAAGCAATTTTTTCTGGCTGCTAAAAGTATAGGAGAATCTTACTTCTTGGATCAAAAAAACAGGTGTACTGGTTGTCAGACAGCATCATACCAGAATACGTTTTGCCATTTCTTAAGGATTTTTTTAGTGATGTTCCGAGCGGTTCTTTAAGGGCTATTTGTACAGAAGTCCTAAATTTTTTTCCTGTTCTCGATCAGTCCGAAAATTATTTTTATCCGTCCAAAAGCTTGGAGGCTTGTTTGCGGGATTTTTCGATCAGCAATATCAATTGGATGCTTTTTTTTCTTCACGCCAGTCGTGAATTGTTTGAAAAAATCACGAGTCTCATCGAAAGAAGTGACTTTAAAAAATCGTTAGAAGATTTGTGCAATGAAAACCCGGAGTCAAGAATAAAAAACGTTGCCGAAATTCTGTTTTTTATATTAAGCAAGGGCAGTTAGGAACCTTAGAGCAGAAAGACTTTCAAGCGCTTAGATTGCTCTGGTTGCCTCGATCTGATTATTGTCTAGAGACGGACCCATTGGCTCGATCGCTGAGCCTGTTAGAGCGGACAGACTCAGCTTTTAGTTTGTTAAGTCAATGCGCTATGGAGCAAAAGAAAAAAATTATTTTTTGTGCACCGGAGTCAAGTCTTAGTGTGGATGAAATGTCCAGCCTGTTTCGGGATTTAGAAACCGATAGATCGATCATTTCTCCCGATAATCCATAAAAGCGATTAAGCGAGTTGCTCAGCCAAGAAGGTGTCTCCTGTGAGGATTATGTCGTCTATATCAGCAGAGTATACCCTCTGGCGGATCAATTAGCGCTATGTGCTTTGCTTCAAAAAAGCGGCTTTAAGTATTATACCTATACCATGAGCAGTGAAAAATCGGATGCTGCGTTCGAGGAAAAACGTAGCAAGTCTGAGATGGCCTTTGTAATTCCAGAAAGAGAGAAAGGCTCTCTTGTTTTTTCGGTTGTTGTCTCTAACGCGGTTTTCAAAAGCGAGGTTACGTTGAGTTCTGAGTTGGAAAAGGCGCTCGCACTAACGCATAAAGATAGATGCTACAGAATTAAAAAACTAGGGGTTACTCCAATCACACTGCAACTTCAATGGGATAGTTTGACACAAGAGATTCGTGCAATTGAAAAATAGTTTGAATAGGAACTATCCGTTTTTCTTCCTGGAAATAGAACAGAAGAGTCTCGTCAGTTCCGAGTTTCAGTTGACAGCTGAGCATAGGGATAAGGTATTGCCTCTTCTAGTGGCTGCAATACCGCACCTCATGTTTTAGCTCGTTTTATCGGGGATGGTTTTCAGAAAGGAACGAGTTTAAAAGGAAACCTGCTTAATTTGATGGCCACTAACAACTTTCAAGAAGACACGAAATATGCGGCTTCATTTACTTTCCAGGTTTTCACCACGAGAAAAGTGCATTTTAGAGCACCTCTTAGATCAGGAAAAATTAATCCATTGCGGTTTGGCATTCCTGATCTTCCGAGACAAACGGATACTATTCGGTTCACACCACAAGTTGTTGACAGAATTAACGCTATGATTTCTCATGAAAGGGCCAATCCTAAGACTCTCGATCTTCGTGCGTCTGCTGACGGCGGTGGTAACAAGGAAGAAGATACCTCATCGGACAAAGTGTATGCTCCTTAAAAAGCCTAAATTCAAGGCTACCATTAGACGTAGTAGTTAACGCCTGTGTTGTAGGAAGAAGGGGTTCAAAAATTTTGAACCCCTTTATTTTTTGCAAGGATTATCGGATGACAGTACGGTCAAAGAGGGATATGATGACTGAAGCGCCGATTTGAGCTACAGCTTGCGGGCGCTATAAAAATACCGCTAAAGCGAGTGATAAAAACCACTCCTTTTAGCGTTGTGGTTTTTTTTGCCGGGAGTATGAGCATGATTGAGCTTAAGTCTATAGAAAAGGCATTTTTAGGGGCGGATGGGAAGCGTATTGAGGCCCTGAAGGCAGTTAATCTCTCTATTTCCCAGGGTCATATCCATGGTGTTATTGGTCGCAGTGGAGCCGGCAAGAGCACTTTGCTTCGTTGTGTTAACCTATTAGAGCGACCAGACTCTGGGTTTATAGCAGTAGCTGGGGAAAACCTTTTAAACTTAAATCCCCAGGCATTGCGTGAATCGCGGCGTAAGATGGGCATGATTTTCCAGCATTTTAATTTATTGTTGACCCAGCGTGTGAGCGCAAATATTGCCCTTCCATTGCGGTTGGCGGGTGCTTCTCATTTGGAGCAAAAGAAACGGGTAGCATTGTTGCTTGATCGAGTGGGATTAAGTGACAAGGCCGATGCCTATCCTGCCCAATTAAGTGGTGGTCAAAAGCAACGCGTAGCCATTGCGCGTGCGTTAGCGACCAAACCATCTATTTTATTGTGTGATGAAATGACTTCAGCTTTGGACCCAGAAAGCACGCGGTCTATTTTGGATTTAGTGAAGGAAATTCAAGCAGAGCTGTCGTTAACCGTGTTATTAATCACGCATGAAATGGATGTCATTAAGCGAATAGCAGATGAGGTGACCGTGATGGATCAATCAGCCGTGATTGAGCAGGGTAAGACGGCTGATGTATTTGCCACGCCAAAGCATAGAGTCACGAAACAGTTGCTAGACAGCACGGAACACATGGTTTTGCCGATGAGTTTGCAAGGTCAGTTAGTAGACCTACCGTTTCAAAATGCTATCGTCTTGTGGGAGTTGAGTTTTTCTGGAGAGACAACAGCTCGACCGGTCATCAGTGCGTCGGTGAAACAATTTGGCATGGAGGTCAGTATTTTGCAGGCTAATTTGTCCTATTTGCGCGATACCTTGGTTGGTAAAATGATTATAGGCTGTGATGCTACCATCGACGTGCAGCAGCAAGTCGAAATTTTTTATGAGCAATCCGGTATAAAAGTGGAGAGATTGGGATATGTTAAACGGGATTTTTGGTCTTTTTCTTGAGGCAACAGGCCAAACGTTGTTGATGGTGGTTTGTTCAACCTTAATTGCTGTGATCGTAGGGATCCCGCTCGGCGTTCTTATGCGCGCGACGGATCGTGGTTATTTTTGGTCGCGGCCCTTGTTAAATCGGATTATCTCCTGGATTGTCAATGCGATTCGTTCGATACCCTTTATTATTTTGATGGTTGCAATCATTCCTTTTACCCGATGGGTGGTGGGTTCTTCTATTGGAACTCTCGCTGCTATTGTTCCTCTAGCCGTTTCAGCGATTCCTTTCTTAGCGCGAATTGTAGAGAGTGCATTGAATGAGGTGCAAAGTGGTTTGCTGGAGGCGGCAGAAGCAATGGGAGCGACATCGATTCAAATTATTCGTTTCGTTTTGCTAGCAGAGGCGATGCCATCTATTATTCGAGGGATCACCTTGACGACGATTGCCTTGGTTGGTTATTCAGCAATGGCTGGCGCTGTTGGCGGTGGCGGTTTAGGCGATTTAGCTATTCGTTATGGTTATGACCGGTTTGAAATGGGCGTGATGTTAGCAACGATTGTGGTCTTAATTGTTTTAGTACAATTGCTGCAGGCGGGTGGTGATTGGTTAGCTCGCCGATTGGCGCATCAATAAGGAAATAAAGATGAAAAAAATACTCGGTTTTTTGGTTATTTTGGGATTAGCATGGGGGTTGTTGGGTTGTCACTCAAAATCCAAAAATGCCATTTTAACGGTTGGTGCCATGTCAGGTCCTGAAAGTGAGTTAGTGAAAGTCGCAAAACAAGTAGCGCAAGAGAAATACAATTTGCCGATTCAGATAGTGACGTTTGATTCTTACACTATTCCCAATGTGGCATTAGCAGAAGGTAGTATCGATGTGAATGTCTTTCAGCATCTGCCTTTTTTAAAAGCGCAAATCGAAGCAAGAGGCTATCCATTGGTTGCGGTGGGTAAGACATTTATTTATCCCATGGCTTTGTACTCCAAACACATGACGTCTTTAGCAAATTTATCTAAAGGCGCTGAAATAGCGATTCCGAATGATCCCAGTAACGAGGGCCGTGCCTTGTTGTTGTTGGAAAAAGCCGGTTTGATCAAGCTAAAAGCTGGGGTTGGGTTTGAGGCAACACCCGAAGATATCATGAGCAACCCCAGGCAGCTAAAAATGATTACGTTGGCAGCAGCTCAGCTACCTCGAGCGCTGGATGATGTGAGTGTGGCTGCGATTAACACGAACTATGCAGAGCTCATCGGTTTGTCTGTGAAAAAAGATGCCTTATTTAGAGAGTCAGCTGATTCGCCCTATGCTAATTTGATTGTTGTTCGAAAAGGGGATCAAGATAACCCTAAAATAAAGACCTTTGTTAAAGCGATGCAATCACCAGAGGTGAAGGCAGCGGCTAAAAAATGGTTTGGTGATGGGGCTGTTCAAGCTTGGAAGTAGCCAAAATAAACTCAGAATACAGCGTTATATGAAGATGCGTGTGTTTAGCTGACCTTCCTTCAAGTAGAAAGTTCAAAGCAGTTGATAGCTGATCGGGCATCTGTCGGAAAAGTGCTTCATCGCTTTCGTAGCGGACATTATTTCATCAAATAATCTAGAAATTAAGGAAACCTTAAGAAAAAAGGCATAGAATAAACCCATAAGTATAAGAAATACATAATTAATCATAGGGAATGTGCGGGATATATATAGGGTTTTCATATGCGTGCTGAACAAACAGAAAAAAATAAAGCATTGGCCTGTCATGGGGTTATTTCCCATATGATTCAACTATTTGCGGATGAAACGGAGCAAGTTTTATACGCAGGAGTGGGTCAGATTTGGGCAGGGAGCTTAAAAGAGCAGTTAAAAACATTAGCAGATGACGCAATGGAACAAGCGCATCTGGATTTTAAGGATGCGATGATGAGAGCACTTACTCACGAAGTAAGGGCTCAAAAAAAGCACGATCAAGAATTAAAATATCAAGAAAATGACATAGATTCGCGTATTAAAAACCAAATAAAAAAAGAAATAGAGAATAAGTATAAAGATAAGATAGAGGCAGCAAGTCAGACCTATTTTCTGAAAGGTGTGATGAGAAACATGCTTGAACCTTACTATAACAAACTCCAAGAAGCAGGCGAAAAAAAAAGAAAAGCGCTAGAAAAATCTGAAACAAGTAAAAAAGACGCAGCTCTAAAGGTCAAGGTGTCTGCGCTAAGAGAAAAACTTGAAAAAGAGTATGAAGAACCCGTTAAGAAAGAATTAACTGAATTGAATAATCGGTTCGGATCTGACGATCGTTATCAATATGATTTTTCAGAAGGTGAAAAAAAAATAAAAAAAGCATGGGAAAATCGTATTGAAACCCAGATCGATGAATTGCGTAAAAAAGAATGGAAGCCCAATCTTCGGGGGCAGAAGTTATTCGAATCAAAGGTGACCCAGGCGATCCATTGTGACTCTCAAGTGATCGAAATCAATGAAAAAATAAAAAATGTTAAAATGACAATCAATCGTGCCTTGCAAGCGTACAACAAGAGCTTGATAGGGCAGGAAAACCCCTTTATGCCACGTATTGTTGCACTATCTAGTCGAGCAGGGGAGGGGATGGCTGATTTTTTTTCATCCGTGAGAAAGTGCAATCAGGCTAATTTTCCAGAGATGTTAAAAAGAAAAAATAAAAAATTACATGTCTTATATGAAGCCTTGTCTCCTCTGGATAAGCAAGCGTTTTTTGAATTAAAAGATCAAGAAATCGATGAGAAAATGTACGAAAAATATTTGAAATTCTTGTCACAGGATTTGCTTGAAGAAGAGTGGCT
>JBIKMG010000039.1:0-16161 GCA_044359385.1 Coxiellaceae bacterium | reverse complement strand
GAAAAAAGAAAATAGCGATGATTGCAAGAATAACAACAAGTAAAACAACAAGGATAAAGCGGCGAGTGGAACGGGGTGACATGTGAGCTCTCCTTTAAATTTAGAAATCCATGATAATGAGCAAAGTATACGCTGTAAAGACTTAGGGTTTAGTTGTGTTAAAAAAAGAAAAGCAAGCTAGCTTTCAGTTTCAGGCCCGTCTAAAATCTAGTTTTTTTGAGGAACGCAACGGATGGGTTTAGATGCTGCACGGACTCGCATGAAAGAGCTGGGTCTTTTATTGGACAAATATAGTAGCGAATACTATCAGAGTGACTCACCAACAGTTCCTGATGCAGAGTATGATGCGCTGTATGCCGAATTGGCTCAGCTAGAAAAAAAATATCCTGAGCTTCAATTAATCAACTCACCCACGAATCGAGTAGGCTCACCCAGTCTTGAAAGCTTTGAATCTATGACACACTTAACACCGATGCTTTCCTTGGATAATGCATTTACGAAAGAAGAGGTATTCTCTTTTGGCAAAAAAGTAGTCGACACTGTGGGTGTTGATACAATTGAATTTGTCTGTGAGCCTAAATTGGATGGTTTAGCGATTAGTTTAGTCTATGAAAACGGCCAATTGATATCAGCTGCCACACGCGGGGATGGATATGTTGGAGAGAATGTGACGCTTAATGTGAAAACAATTCGATCTATTCCCTGGGCACTTAAAATGAATAATCCCCCAAAGCAGCTGGAAATTCGGGGAGAAATTTTTATTTCTAAAGCGTCGTTTAAGAGACTGAACCAACGTCAAAAACAATTGGGCGAAAAAGAATTCGTTAATCCACGAAATGCGGCAGCAGGAAGCGTGCGTCAATTGAGTTCAGTCATCACAGCTAAGCGCCCATTAGCCATGTATGTTTATGGATTGAATGCTATTCAAGGTCGTCAAAGCTTTAAAACACATCAAGAAAGCTTAATTTGGATGCAGCAAGTTGGTTTTCCTGTTTGCGAGGAAATACGTGTAGTGAATGGGATTAAAGAATGCATCGCTTACTATGAACAGATTCAGGCCAAGCGAGACAGTTTGCCCTATGAAATTGACGGTGTTGTTTATAAGGTTAATTCGCTTGATTGGCAGAAGGAGTTGGGGTTTGTTTCGCGTGCGCCTCGTTTTGCGCTTGCACATAAATTCCCAGCACAAGAAAAACTAACCACAGTTGAGGTAATTGAATACCAAGTTGGCCGAACGGGTGCGATTACTCCAGTTGCTAGACTAAAACCTGTTTTTGTCGGTGGTGTTACCGTATCCAATGCTACGTTGCATAATTTTGAAGAATTGGCACGTAAGGATGTAAGAGAAGGTGATACGGTTATTGTGCGAAGAGCAGGGGATGTGATTCCCGAAATTGTTTCGGTTGTCATAGAGAGGAGACTAGCGAATAGTCGAAGACCTTCAGTGCCGACAACCTGCCCGGTTTGTGGTTCAGAAGCGAGAAAACAAGAGAACCAAGTCGTTACGCGTTGTTTAGCTGGACTGCAATGCCCGGCGCAACTCATTGAGTCGATTAAACACTTTGTTTCCCGACAAGCGTTGGATGTCGATGGATTGGGTGGGAAACTGATTGAGTCGTTGGTTGAGCGTAAGTGGTTAAACTCAGTGGGGGATTTATTTAAATTGAAGTGGCATGATTTAGCGACGTTGCCAAGAATGGGAGAAAAATCCGCTAAAAATACCGTAGAAGCCATTGAAAAATCAAAAAAAACAACCCTGCCTAAGTTTTTATACGCCTTAGGAATACCTGAGGTAGGGCAGGCAACAGCGCTATCGCTATCACAGCACTTCAAAAGTTTAAATAATATTAGGGAGGCAACGCCTGAAATGTTGTTACGTGTTCCAGATATTGGACCTACTGTTGCTGAAAATATAAGGGGTTATTTTCAAGAAATTAAAAATCAAGCATTAATTGAAACATTAAGGAAGCAAGGCGTTTCTTGGGAATCGGATCACTCATTACTTAAACAGCGTTTAATCGGGAAACGCTATGTGATAACCGGAACTTTAGTGAACTTTACTCGTGATGAATTGAGGCATCTGCTACAGAAGCATGGGGCACAGGTATCCGATAGCGTCTCTAAAAAAACCGATGCCCTAATTGTTGGAGATTCTCCAGGAAGTAAGTTAGCCAAAGCACTGTCGCTGGGTGTTACTGTAATAACAGAAAATGAGTTAGGCAAACTCATTAAGGGTTAAATCTATGTTGAAAGCAGATCGTTTTTTTCAATCCCTGACAGAAACGGAGGAGAGTCTCGCTGATGATACCTGGCTCAATGATGAATTGAGGCATGAGGATTGTCTTTTAAGCGCCTGTAATATAGATCTTTTTTTCGGACGATTTCCAATTGGTCAAGCATCTTGGGAGTGTTTACTTCAGTTGCCAGATCATCTGGATTTAAAGAGATGGGTGCAAAAATTATTCTCAGGAGGTGTCGTTAATGCCAGCGAAAACCTAGCGGCAACACATACAAAATCACGAGAAGATTACGTATTATCATCACCTAACCTTCTGTCTTTTCGAAGATGGATGACAGCACTTCATCAAGGTAGGTTACCGGATGGGGATGTCACTATTGAGGATGTGATTCATTTAGGAACGGGAGGCTCTAGGCTGGGTCCTGAGCTACTGATTGATGCATTAAAAACAAAAGCAAAAAAACCATTTAGACCACACTTCGTATCTGGGCACGAAGCAAGCATTGTCGATCAGACATTAGCTAAATGCAATCCAGAAAAAACGTTAGTTATTATCGCATCAAAAAGTTTTTCTACGACTGAAACACTAGAAAATGCGAGTATTTGTCGAGCATGGTTACAGCAGTTCTTAACCCAGGAGCAAAGTAGTCAACGATTATTAGCGATAACAGCAGAGGCTGAAAAAGCCTTGGCCTGGGGAATAGATACGAATCGCTGCATGACCTTTGAAAAAACCATTAGTGGCCGTTATTCGATTAGTTCAGTCATATCCCTAATTGCAGCAGCTTACTTGGGCGAGCCCTTATTTTCTGACTTTATATTAGGCATGATAGAAATGGACCAGCATTTTGTAACCTCGCCTTGGCAAAAAAATATGCCTGTCATCTATGCATTACTAGATGCGTATTCGATGAATGCTTTGTCGATCCCCACACGTACAATCATACCCTACACACAAAATTTAGCGACATTCATACCGTATATTCAACAGCTAGTGATGGAAAGCTTAGGGAAAAATAATGCGTTTAGTTCGACAAGTCCTATTGTTTGGGGCGGAGTGGGATTTGAATCGGAGCATAGTTTTTATCAATTGATTATGCAGGGCACGCATAGACATCTCGTGGAATTTATTATTCCTAAAAATCATGTGAATAGTTGGCAAAATGCATTAGCGCAAGCGCAGTTAATGCAGCGTGGAAATGGCCTAGTCGGAAATATAGGCATTAAAGGCGGAAACCCCAGCTTAAGTCTATTTATTCCATCTGTGAATCCACATAGCTTAGGTGCGCTTATTGCTCTTTATGAGCATCAGTGTTTCGTACAATCTGTTTTCTGGGAGATTAATTGTTTTGATCAGCCTGGCGTTGAGGCAGGAAAGCAGTTAACGAGGGCATTGGCGGCTAGAAAATTTGCTCAGTCAGATCGATCAACGCAAAAACTACTAAGTCTTTGTTGTGCGTCACCAATTCCCACTGAAGAGGTGCTGTGATAATATAGCTTTCTTTGAGACCGGGGTGGTTAGAATACGAGGCGATGCACAGGGTGTGCTTAAAATCACAAGGAAGGAGGTCAACGTGCGTTATCACTCAACAGAGGATAAAACGGTATCCTCAGGCTTTATTGAAGCGGTATTAAATGAGCGTCTTTCAGATGGCGGGTTGTACATGCCAAGTAGCAAAACGCACTCCCTTGTTTCTTGGACTCCTGATTTTGCTGAATTTGCAGCGCGACTACTCCTTCCTTTTTTCGAACCTGACTTAGGTAGAGCGGAAACACTGTCACTGGTGCGTCGAGCATTTACTTTTCCGGTACAGTGGCGAGAACTATCTCGTAGGCGCTATCAGCTAGAATTATTTCATGGGCCAACGGGGGCATCTGCTGATTTTGGCGCAGAATTATTTGCACAGCTCGTTTCTACGATACCAACAAACAAGCAACGATTAATTATCTTGGCAACAAACGGAGAGAGCGGGCCGGCTATTGCCGCTGCATTTAGCAAACAACCGGATATTCAGGTCGTTATTTTATATCCCAAGAGCGAAGTATCGATGATAGATAAGCAGCAAATGGGTTGTTTTGGTAACAATATAAAAATACTCGCTGTGGATGGTTCTTTTGAGCAATGCGAAGTCATGATTTCTAAATGCCTGAAAAACTCCACTGTAAAAGAACAGTTTTCAGTAACTCAACTGAGTGATACCAACTTGATTTGGCTGTTAACACAAATGCTTTGCTGTGCATACGCTAGTTTGTTATCGGATCGACTTCATCGTCAACCATTGAATTTGATTATTCCAGTAGGCAATGCGGGGCATTTAACAGCCGCTTGCTTAGCACGCGCAATCGGCTATCCCATTGGAGAAATAAGGGCTGCACAAAATGCGAATCACCCTATTGTCGATTATGTCCGAACTGGTTACATCTGGAATAAAGAAAACGTTGTAACGCTAACGCCATCTATTGATGTGACTAAGCCAGCTAATTTTCCACGTTTGAATGAGCTATTTCCTAGCTGGGAAGAATTTTCTGATAGCATCAGTGCGTTTTGCGCAACGGATACTGAAATAAAAAAGGCGATTACGGCCTGCTATCAAGAAAAAAATGAAATTCTATCGCCACATACAGCGCTCGCTTACTCGGGGTTGCCATCTATTGATGCTGATCTAAATGCATGGGCTATTTTGGGAGTAACGCATCCAGCCAAGTTTGGGCAAGTGACTCAAGGGATTATCGGTACAACAGCACCTACAACAGACAGACTTGAAGAGCAATGGAAAATGCCTGCTTACGCTATGCAGGTGTCAGCTGAGCTTGATTTATTAAGTGACATCGTATTGGATTTCTGCCTACCCATGGAAATTGCTTGTTGATAGATGGGTACTGGCTAAAGCGGATATTTGATATGGTTTCTAATGCCCAGAACTAATAGCACAAGGGTTGTGAGTAAAAAAACAGATGCCATCGATAGCGGTTTAGCTAAAAAAGAGGTTCCAGCAACTAATAATAGTCCGATAAAGCAGCCGGTTACATTGATAAAACTCAGTACAGCACTTGAGTTTGCTTTATCCACTATTTGCCTAGTTGCTTTAACCGATGCATTGGACCAAATGATGGGAATAAACAAGAAAATCAAGCACATTATTACGTAGAAAAATACAATATTCAGTTCATGAGCTAAAACATTAGCAAAAAAAATGACTGAAACTAACGTGATCGAAATAAATGCGGTTGCGATACTTGTTCTCATCGGAAACTGTCTTTTGTTGAGCGCAGAAGTAATAAGATTTCCCGTGGCATAAAAAACAAAGGGCGCTAAGCTCAGCATTCCATACGTGGAAGCACGTAAACCAAGATCCTGTATCGCAACAACGGGAGCAACAGCGGCGTAAACATAGACAAAAATACTGGTTAGTCCTACCATGCTTGCAAACGTTAATAAGCGTGAATCAGAAAGAAGCAGGAGATAGTGGTTAATGACCGACCGTAGGTGTAGTTTCTTTTTAGCATTTTCAGGCAAAGTTTCAGATAGGGTGGATGCAAAAATAAGGCTAACAAGATAATAGCTAGCAAGAATATAAAAAGACCACTCCCAGCCAAGGTATTCAACAATAAAGCCACCCAAACAAATGGCCACCCCGGGTAAGACAGCAAAAGAGATAGCCGTTATAGGCACAATTTGTGCCGTTTTTTTTTCTGTAAATACATCACTAATCATCGTCAATGAAACGACTAAGCCAACACCGGATGAGAGTGCTGTTAAAAAACGTGAGATCATTAAAAGGGTAATGGAGTCCAATGGTTTGGATAAACCGCTTAACAGGCTAAAAATAATAGACAACGTTGTTCCCCAGAGAAGGACTGTTTTTCTACCGAATTGATTGGTGAGAGGACCATGGAGGAGTTGAGCAATCGCATAGCCCAAAACATAAATAGTCATCGCGTATTGTGCAGTCGAAATAGATACGTTAAAAAAAGCAGCCATTTGGGCTAGTCCTGGAGTAAAGAGAACTGAGCCAATAGAAGCCATGGAAATAATTAAAATCAAGCTACCAATGGGGGGGATCTTGCCGTTAAATGTGCTTTTTATCTCTTGAGACATCCAAACTCCTTGTCGTTTCTTAAAAAAATTAAGGCTCAAAGCTAACTTCATACCCTCCAAATTTTCGTACATTCATGACACCTTCTGGAAAATAGAGATACTGACCCTTGATACCGACTAGCTTTCCCCTGACAGTGGGTGTTTTATCTAAAGATAAACTAACTAATTTTGAGGGATATTTATTGACGGGATATTGGATAAATTGAGTAGATGGTTTTGGAATAAGTGAAATATTTTCTTCTCCATACCGTTTAATCAAGGCAGATAAGGGGTCCTTGAATTCAACCATAATTTTATCCCATTGGGCAATTAAATCTGGGGGCTCGGGCGATTCTTTAAGCATCGTTCGCCAGTTGGTTTTGTCTAAAACGTAGTTTTTCAAAGCAACCTCAACTTGACCAGCCAGAAAACGATTAGAAGTTAAGATAAAGGCAGTTGCCGTAACCGCACCCTGATCAACCCAGCGCGAAGGAATATTTTTGCACTGAGTTATGCCGACCTTTAAATTGGATGTGTAGGATAGGTAAACGACGTGCTCAGCATGGCATTGTTTGTGCGCCCAATCATCCTTCGGGCAACCATTTTCCATGACACGACAACGTTCGGGATGGATAATGCATAAATTGCATTCTTGCAATTTGCTAAAACAGGGGTAACAATAACCTTGTTGAAATGTTTTTTTAATCGATTTATGACATTGAATACAAAAAAAAGCGCCAGTATGTTGAATACAAATTTCGTGCTCTAGAAAATTATTCAACAAAACAGTTGGGTTGTGTGGAAAGAAATATTGTGTTAAATCGGCAACTCTTGATTGCATTTTTTCCAGGATAAAAGGCATAGATCAGATTCCTTACTATATTTTTAGGCCTCGAAATGAATGGAGTCTAGTACGTTTCTTTGTTATTCAGACCTAGTTCTTGGTAGCGTTCCATGCGATAACTATGAGCGGTATACTTATCGGATAGGCGAACGTCATCTCTAGGGTGCAAAAATAAAGGCATTGATAATCGAGAATGCTTGGCTGCTTCACCGATCGGATTTAAGACACGATGTTGAGTAGAGGGGTAATAATTACCCGTGCACTCTTCAAGCATGTCACCGGCGTTAACCACGATCCAATTGCTATTTATCGGTACATCTACCCATTGACCTGTCGTCATTTTAGCTTGTAATCCTTCGGCAGTTGCCGCTGGCAGCATTGTCAATAAGTTAATATCACCATGAGCAGCTGCTCGCATAGCACCTTCGGGCTCGTTGCCCATTAGGGGTGGGTAGTGAATTAAACGAAATAAATGAAGCTCACTGCCGTGGATCATTTCTGGGAGAGAGGTATCTAATTTTTTTCGCAGGTCGCTTGGGGTGTGTTCATCAACCCAACTCAATAGCTGACTACCTAAATCGGTTAATTGAGCTTTTAAAGCTATCGTTTTCTCGCATAACGCAGGGGGGCATTGGGTTTCGTTATAAATATGAAAAAACTCCTTTAAATCCTTTTTTTCAAATCCCTTTGCTGTTTCTGATAATTCTGTACTGATAAATCCACTGTGTGTTTTTGGGTCAAACGGGTAGTTTAGCTTATCTGTTGATTTAAAAAATTTCCCCCATTCCTGGTAAGCCCAATCGATAAGATCTTGTTTAATCGGATGATTTGAAATAACCCCAAAACCGGTCTCTTTGAGAGAGCGGGCAAAATTTTTTGGAGCATGCGCAGAGCGGTAATCAACAACTTGAATATCGGGCATAGGTTTTTCCTCCGGTTATGTGTTGCTGACGCTACCATATTTGCCTTAGATAGCCAAGTGTTTACCCCCCGAAGATCTACTTCAACTGGCGTTGACCTGGGTGCTAAACCACAAATCTTCCCGAAAACTCAAGCCTTCTGATTGCTCTCAACAATACTAAGAACGTGGCTGGGGTTTTGCAATTAATAGGATCGATGCCCGATAAAAAATTGATCCTCCTACTGAAAAAAATACTAACTGAAAAGAAGGTTGATGGCTTAACTGTCCTCCAAATCGTTTCTCGATTTTTGGACACTTTCATTATGACTTTTTTTATCGCTCAAGTCAGAAGGATTTAAAGATACGAAGCAACGTAGGCATCAACTAACTTCTATTTTGGATATCGATGCATCGATTGAAAATAGTGAATTTAAAAAAAATGGCTGGTTCAGGTATTGAATATGAAAAACTCCGACTCTTCCTCTGGCTTCCAAGGAGAGAAGGAGCCAGGGATCGGTTGCGCTGAGGTGTCTTAGCACTAGAGGAACGCAAAGATTAAATCGCTTTGTCTTTTGCCGATTCAGCGCGCTCTTTCAGTTTAACATCGATATAGCCGTCGGTAATCGCACTGGAGCTGTGACCCGCATCATCACGGACATGCTCGCGTGGGCGGTGCTTTACATCATCTGAAATACCGGTATGACGCAACCAATGTACGGTTGCTTGGGACAAGGAATCGGCTTCTTCTGTCTCTCCAGCGGCTCTCAGTTTCTCTGTAGCTAGATCAAAACAGGCTTGCACAAGTTTTCTGATCGGACGGTCACTCGTAATCGGGCGAGTAGGGTTTGATAGACTGCCGATCAACGGGTGTTTTTCACCCGGTATCGGGGAGGGTGGTAAACCAAGCCCAACCGAGCGATAGTGCTTCAGGGCTTCAAGCATTGCTTTGCTGACCGCTATTTGACGAGCCTTATTGCCTTTTCCTACGGTTTTGAACCACCAGTTTCCTTCGGCATCTTTGAAAAAATCTTGCATCTTGGGTGCCCATCGATCGGTAGTCACTAATTCGGATATTCGCAGATACATTCCGTATAAACAAGCAAGGATAAAAACAGTTCTTTCATGCTTGTTGTCATCATCAGCTAATGATTTCGCGCAGCCCATCACGTACTGCCATTGTTCATCGGATAAACGACGAATAACGCGACCAGGTGCTTCTCGTTGAATAAATTTGCTTTTTTGTCGAATTAAATTAACGGGATTTGTTCCAACCAGCTCTTCTTGTGTTAAATAGTTATAAAAACTACCCACAATACCAAATAAAACCTTTAGTGCTTTTTGTGATAAACAATACTGACCTTTATTCGCTAGCTGTCCTTTTTTATAGTCTGCTTTCGAAACTTTAGCTATAAAGGGAAACCAGCCTGGATTTGGTTTTTGCGCACCATTTTTCAGGATGAATCGAGCGACATTTTTTGTTCCAATCCAAGTTTGAGGTGGATTTAAACAAAAATGAATAAATGCTTCGATGTCTTCACGTTTGTGGACCAACAAAGACTGTTTTCGCACAAACCAGCTCCACTGAATCAATCGATCCAGTTCGCGTCGATACGCATTGAATGTATCCTTACTTCCTCGGTAGGAGCAAAGAAAAAAAAGAACCGAACGAAAATCTTCACAAGCATAAGTGTGTCGTTCAGCTTGATCATCTAAAAGGCAGCAGCTTAACCATTCTTGGATAACGCGTGACGGATGGGGGGAGTGGCGAACAGCCTGATGAAGCTCAAGCACATGCTCTAGAGTATCGAACAGAGGAGTAGGTTTATAGAGGGTCATTGTAAAAATCCTTGTATTGTATACGTGGAGTATAGGTAACTGGCCTTAAGCTGTCACTGAAAGATTTAAGTTCTTGGTTGATGATCTGATATCCCATCGCTATTATATCGGTTATTTTTCTAAATTTTTTAATTTATGAGGCAGGTGATTTTTACACACCAAAATAAGTGTGAGATGAATGGAGATCTGATAAGATCAAAGTGGCTTAACGCGCATCCAATCAATGACAGGGGCTACAGCCCTAGAATGAAAATAAAAAAATAGGTGGTTATCATGTCTGCTGATATATCAGGGCTACAAGTGTTGATGAATGACTTATCAGGAGAACTAGAAGCCAAAAAGGCCGCAGCAATTACACTTAAGGATTTAACTTGCGATAAAATTACGCGTGAGCAGTTAATTCATGTGCTTGATATTAGGACTCTAGTTCATTTATTGACTATTGAAGATGTTGAATTGCAATGGGCTGCTTCTATGATAATTACCAACTTAGCATCTTCTCTAAAAATGCAAGACACGATAGGGAATGAGAGAGCATTTTTATGTTTATTGAAATTACTGGAGAGCACTGAAGAAAAACTCAGGTGGGGTGGTGCTAGTGCGATTGCTAGCTTGGTGTATAAGCATGTAATCAATCAGGAGTGTTTTGCTGCTGTTAACGGCATTGAGCCTCTGGTTCGTTTGTATGTTGAAAGCACAGGGATTACTCAGGCGAACACAGCTAATGCCATCAATAGCTTGGTTTCTTCTGAGGATGCTATCCAAGTGCCGTCATCTATAAAAAATATAGATGAAAAATTCATGTTCTCTCTAGTTTATTTGTTAAAAAGAGTTCCTCCCATGACAGCGGAGAAGGCTTTTTTACGTACAGAAGCTCTGTTGCGTTTATTGCTAAAACTAACGAAGCAAAACTCGAGCAATTCAGAATACTATTCTGCACACGACGGAATTTATATATTGATGGATATATTGAATAATGATGATGCGTTATTGCCTGAAGTAGTATTGTTAACGTTACTTGAGCTACTAAATTCCTTAGTTTATTACAGCGTCGAAAACTCAGAAGCTATTATTGGTAGAAACGGAATAATGGTTTTAGCGAGAGCATTAACCAGGGGAGAGTTTGCGCAATACAATCATGTAAGTAGCGTTTTGCAGCTCATGGGTGAATTGGTACTTGCTGTTTCTGATACCAAAGACGAGATCAGAGAGCAGCACCTGATTCCTGTTGTGGTGGAAATGATTTCTAGCACGAAACAGGCGACCCGGATTCAGGCTGGGCAACTACTCTCTGTTATTTCCGGGAAAAATGAAAAAAATTGCATTGCAATTTGTCAGAATGCGGGAATTGAGGGGTTGGTTGATTTGATGATTGAGCAAAGTATGGAAGCTAGAAAATATGCAACTTGTGCAATTGCCAATATAACAGAAATGATACCAGATATGGATGCATACCTTAACAAGTGCAGGGGTATTGAGCGATTGATTGTCCGCTTAATGGATGATGATGAGGCAACTGCTATTGCAGTAGCAAACGCTCTGATTGAGTTAATAAAAACTAAGTCAGGGATTAAACGGTTAGTATACCAAAATGGTGGAGCGCAATTATTTGGTTATATGCTAACGCAGCCAAAAATTACTTTTCATCGTTTGGCAATATTAGGCCTTGAAAGCCTGGAAGGGGTTTGTGAAGAATCTATCATTAGTGATGATGCAAATTTAGATAAAGCTGAATTAACGACAATTAACTCTGAGGATTTGATATATAATGCAGAGAATTTATTAGGAAGGGGTGGCTTTTCTGAGGTGTTACAAGGGCAATGGCTGGGAGCCCCTGTAGCGGTTAAACGTTACATAAATACAGTTAAACAAGAGAGGGTAAAGGCATGTGAAAGAGAGGCGGAGATACTTGAGCAATTAAGGCATCCCTATATTTTGACTTATTATGGCGCCTGTGCCGTTGAGTCATTGTTAGTAACTCAATTTATTGAGCGCGGATCCTTGTATCGTGTGTTGCATGAGTCTGAAGATCAGTTGAGTGAATCATGGAATCTGCGGATAGCGATACAGATTGCGCAAGGGCTAAGATACATCCATAGCAAAAATTTTATTCATTGCGATGTGAAAAGTGCTAATATTTTATTAGATCACGGTGATGTTCCGCTCTTTTGTGATTTTGGTCTTTCTATGTTGCGGACAGCTATGTTTATGCGTTCAAAAGAGGGTGTTCGTGGAACACCACCTTGGTCTGCTCCAGAATCTTTTTCCGGGATTTACACACAAGCTTGTGATGTATTTAGCTTGGGTGTGTTGTTTTATGAAATCAAGGCGCGTCGCAAACCCAGTGTTTTGGAATTTAGTATCTTAGGCGCCAGGCCTGCTATACCAGAAACAACTAGACAGCCTTTCCTAGCGTTAATCAGTCAGTGTTGGGACAGAATGCCACACAATCGTCCAACAATGGCAAGAGTGATAGAAGAATTAACAACGCATAGATAATAAAAACGAGTGAATGAAACCGAATGGATCCCCCAGTATCCTGGTAATCCCCCCATTTTTAAATTGAGTTAAAAGTAGGGTTTAAGCAGCTTGCTAAAATAATTAAAGCGTGAGTAAAATGGCTTCAGAAAAACAACGAATAGAGGGGAAGAAGTGCGCGAAGTGAAAAAAGAACTCCTTAAAACAATAGTTTTTTCTGTTTTACTGTTCTGTGTCTCATATATATTAGCTCGTCCACTTAAATTAACTGGTCCACTGGAATCAAAAACTGAAGGTGGGGGTCCAGGTGGCGGCGGTCCAGGTGGCGGCGGTCCAGGTGGCGGCGGTCCAGGTGCCTCAGTGCCCAGTAGGGCTTGTGTCATGGAATACTCTGACCTATTTGAAAAAATTGCTGGAGGCAACGATATCTGTCGCAGTAGTATTCTTTTGAATCTAATTCATCGTTTGCAGCCTTTGAAAGATAAAATGCTAAATGGTGAT
This sequence comes from Coxiellaceae bacterium, assembly GCA_044359385.1. Taxonomy (GTDB): domain Bacteria; phylum Pseudomonadota; class Gammaproteobacteria; order JAJRRL01; family JAJRRL01; genus JBIKMG01. The sequence continues at coordinate 3,284 of JBIKMG010000039.1, read as the reverse complement.
GATTTTCAGAGAATAGTTCAAAAGACAATAGATAGTTTAACCAAAAAAAATAACTCCGAAATACCCCCGTTACCTACTTTTGGACCAGAACGCAGCGCGCAATCTCTTATCGAAGATCTGAAAAGGATAGAAGCGAATTTTACCTACTTGGGGCGTGCAAAATTCAGAATATTAAACACATTAGGTTATCTTTTAGTTTTAGTTAAGGGCGAGTTTTCTACTAGAAGGACAAAAGAATCAAACAGTCGAGCTCAAGGACTACCGGGCAATATGCAGGGACTACCGGGCAATATGTTGGATAGGGGTGGGGTGCCTCCTAGCGAGAAGGAGAAGGTATATGCCAAATAGCTTAGTTGATCCCCGTTATCAGTTTGATGATAAACATGTGGTTGTTAGCAATGCAGCCACACCGCCGAAGCTTTCTGAAGCGATACCCGGTCATCGCAAGATAATTATCGAGTACATTGATGCAGCTGGGTGTTACGTAATTGAGCAATTTCATATTATGCCCCGTTATTTTTTATCGAACGCGGATAAACGGCTTGCTAATTTATTTGGACAAAGGTTATATTGCGTTTTCATTGAAAAACCAATACAGCTCGATGAAACAGAATATGAAAGTTGGTTAAAACCAGACCCCAGCATAACTAAAGAATCAAATAAATTTAAACACTACGGACTTGAAAACTACTTTTCCCGTACAGCTAAATCATCCGATCAGTTTTCGAAGGATGATAACCGTTTTTTAAAAATGAAGTCCGATCTAGAAACGGAAGAAAGAAAAAATCAACTCTATCTTAACAAATATGAAGATATATTCCTTTCTCTACGCACAGATGTGATAAATTTTTTCAAAACCTATCTTAATGATCTCACAAATGATGATCCACGTAAGCAACGCTTACTGAATTTAACAGGCGATCATGCCGATAAGTTTTGTTTTTCTATGGGGTGTGAAATTCTTAATGCACCTTATTCGCCTGATTATCTAGCAGCAATTGGCAATGAAGATAGAAAAAAGACGGCAGATCTTTATCAAATACAAAGGAAGGAGTTCAATCAATGGGAAAATGGGCTGGAAAACGCGGGATATCAGCCTTTGTATTTGATGGCAAGATATGATCCTAGTGATTTTCAGATACACGGACATAATTGCGGTAGTTGGGCAAATCTCTTTGTTAAGTCTTTAGGTTTGGACAGTAGCTTCCCTGACTCAAGTCCAATGGATCCATGGGTGCAAATGTTTTTCAAAACAAAAGATAGAACTAAGTGGTTAATCTTCGGTAGCGCTGCCGTTTCAGCTATCAGTTTATTTGCATATCGAAAAAATCTCACCTCTTTAAAAAATACAATGACGCGTCTCATAAAAAATCATTGATCGGGAGGTTTACGTGAAGTGTTCTATCACTAAGTTTTACTCATCTTCTTCAGATGGGTCGCTGCCCTCACTTGGTCATGCTGCCTTATTATGTGAAGGGCGCTTTATCATCAATGGAGAAGAACAGAATCGAGTTTATTTGAGTCTATTCGGCGGAAATAGTAAGTGTGGTTGTGAGCTCGATTTACGTCACAAGTCGCATATACATGAGGAGGCTCATGATAAGAATATTTATGGATCGCTGGAAGATGGTAGATTTGAAAAGATATATTTGAACCATGATTCGATAAATGTAGAAAAAATCGTGACAGAGATAGTAAAAATTAAGCAGGAGTTGAAGGATAGTATAACAGGGTGGCACTTCCAGAATAACTGCTCTGACTTGGTCCTTAGAGCGTTGCGAAAAGGAATACCCTATTCGACTTATTCACGGCCATTGTATTCAAATGAATTTGGAGCTGTTTCTACGCTTTGGATTGCCGCAACTAGTTTATCCAGCTCAAACCCAATACACACATACCGATTTTTATTTAGAATCATGGAAATAATTTACTACTGTTTTCACCAAGGTATCTCTAAAAACTTATCTATTCAGATGCTGAATCATTTTGAACAGCTTCAAAATAATCATGAGTCAATTAAAAAGCCCATGCGCCAAGCAATATTTGAGGCTATCTCGTCAAATCAGCAAACTTCTGATGAAAAGAAAGTGGAATCTTTTTTGGCTATTCTGAATTCAAAAAACCTTAAAGTCCCCGCTGATTATGATGAGAAGACGTATTTGCTATTAGCCTGGACTTCCCTAGAGGGGATATTTAGCTATGGTAATCTAGTCAATACACCATTTAAGCGGATATTACTCGGGTCGGCTTATCCAATCCTGATGACAGTCATTTACTCGGGGCTTGTTAATAGAAAAATAACTGGCGATGGCTATTCTCAGTTGGAAACACTGCTTTTTAATATATTGAAAACTCTCAGTTTAATGGTAGTTCCTGCTGCGTTTTCTTTTCTCGGCATTGATAAAGTCGCAAATGCGTTTAAAAACATTTCCGACATATACAGCGACATCCAGTCTTCTTTGAATATGAGCGGGCTCTATTCACAAGATGAGCCTATACTGTCATATGGCAGCTCTTATCGGGCTATTTTTTTCCCAATATTTATTTTAGATTTAACTTTTTTTGGTTTTGATTTTAATCGAATGATGAAATTGGCTTTTTTGACGATATTTCTCGCTATACAAATGTGTCAGATAAAAATGAATGTAGCTCAAAAAAAGCGCTCAATTTTAGTATTAACCTTGATTAGTATGATAGAGTCGAATATTCCCATCATGCTCCTTGTATTAGCTAGTAATTTTTATCAAAGATTAATTCAGCCAGCTACCGTTTTTGATATTGCAAAAAAACTGAAAGAAAATGAAATTACGCAAGATGTTAATCGCGATACTCCTGGGTATTTACCATCTAAGAAAAACTTGCTCACACCGTTTCTAAAAATAGTGTCTGTTTTTGCTGTAGGTTATGCCAAGCAGCGTTTTAAATCATATAAAATCGATACGTCCAACGCTGCGAGCCAGGGAAGCGAAGCTTTGGTGAGTAGTCCCCGGTAGCCACCGATTTTTTGTCGAGCCTAAAGCGAACACAAAAAATCTTTCGGTGGCGTCCAGTCAATTGAGAGCCAGTACGTAAGCAGCCGTAGGTGCTGAAGTTGCTGGTGACGAGGACGGGGCTTCATGGCTGCGCCGTTTTGCGAGGCGATTTAACCCACGGATGGGGTAAATCTATCACGAGCTAGGCGCACACTTGGATCATCTTGAAAAAATATCCGCATTAAATATGAGTTTTTTCCACAAAGAGCGGTTTTTTCATTTCAATCCAAAAGATCCAGTAAGCAATATTAC
>JBIKMG010000038.1:0-16849 GCA_044359385.1 Coxiellaceae bacterium | reverse complement strand
TCACATCTTCTTCTTGTACATTCGTAAATAACGCAATTTTTTTTCGATCCTGCTCGGATAATGGTTTTTCTGAACGACAAATCAAAATATCTGCTTGAATACCAATTGAACGCAACTCCTTGACTGAGTGTTGTGTCGGCTTGGTTTTCACCTCACCAGCAACGGCAATATAAGGCACCAAGGTTAAATGCATAAATAGGGTTTTTCTGACACCCAACTCAATTCGCATTTGTCGAATAGCCTCTAAAAATGGCAACGACTCAATATCACCAACGGTCCCTCCTATTTCAACCAGTGCGACATCAGCACCATCCGCTCCCAAACAGATTTTTTTCTTAATTTCATCGGTTACATGCGGAATAACCTGAACTGTTCGACCCAAGTAATCGCCCTGTCGCTCTTTTTGAATGACATCTGCATAAACCTGACCGGTAGTAAAATTATTCTTTTTGGTCATAGTCACGTGTGCGAAACGTTCATAATGGCCCAGGTCTAGATCTGTCTCACCACCGTCTTCTGTAACAAAAACCTCACCGTGCTGAAAAGGACTCATCGTTCCTGGGTCAACATTTATATAGGGGTCTAGCTTCAGCAACGTCACAGCAAAACCTTGTGCCTCTAAAACAGCGGCAATAGAGGCCGATGTAATTCCTTTACCTAGGGAGGAAACAACTCCGCCCGTTACAAAAATATAGTGTGTCATGGATTACCCGTTTTATGAATGAACGGGAGTCGATTGTATCAAACAAATCAAGACGGGGGAAGGACAGATACTCAAAACGACCCATTCCTCAAAAATAGACAACCTGTGATTTTTCGCAGATCTAAAACGAAAAACCTTGACTCGAAACAATGTAGCATTTAGTCGATTGTCTTTTAAAGATATCCCTGTCAAAATGATTTTTTTCTCGATACAAGAGTAGCGCTTATGAAAAATAGACTCATCACCGAAAAATGGTCTTCTCGATTGGGTTTTATCATCGCTACCGCTGGTGCCGCTATTGGATTAGGCAATATCTGGCGCTTTCCCTATATGGCTGGAACCCAGGGCGGCGGAGCATTTGTGATTGTTTTTTTACTCTGCGTTTTATTGGTTGGGATCCCCATTATGCTGGCTGAAATGTCCATTGGGCGGCGGGCTCGAAAAAATCCGATCAGCGCTTTGAAAGATCTAGCTCAAGACAACAGCCACAGTAAGCATTGGCAAATAGTAGGAGCTCTGGGAGCAATCACCTCTCTACTTATCTTGTCTTTTTATAGCGTAGTTGGTGGCTGGAGCATTTACTATTTACTTAAATCCATCAACGGTAGCTTTAGCCATACATCAGCAACGGAAATTCAAGCTATTTGGACAGGATTGATGGCAAGCCCTATTCAAGTCATTTTATGGCACACTATTTTTATGGCATTAACAGTCTGGGTTGTTGTTGCTGGGATCGTTAATGGTATCGAGCGCGCCACCAAAATTATGATGCCTGCTCTTTATGTTGTATTAATACTCTTGGTAATTTATGCGTGCACAAACGGGTATTTTCTAAAAGCCTGGCACTTTCTTTTTGACTTCCGATTAAATCAAATCACGACGACTGTGGTTATTGCCGCTTTGGGTCATGCCTTTTTTTCTCTGGCTATTGGTGTCGGCGCTTTGCTCATTTATGCTGCCTACACACCTGAAAAATCCAAACTCGTTTCTTCCACGTTCATTGTCGTGGTACTCGATGTTTTGGTTGCCCTTTTAGCTGGGCTAGCCATCTTCCCTCTTGTTTTTCGATTTCATTTACCGCTTAACAGCGGGCCAGGCTTGATGTATCAAGCGCTCCCTATTGCCTTTTCTCATATTTTTGCAGGGCGCTTGGTTGCAAGTGCTTTCTTTTTATTATTACTTTTTGCTGCTTGGACATCCTCTATTAATCTCGCTGAACCCGTTGTTTCTGTGGTGCGCGATTGGCTTGATTGGAGTAGGCGCCGTGCAGCTATTCTAGTTGGCGTGGTTGCTTGGGCCATGGGCTTGTTATCCGCTTTATCATTCAACCTACTGTCTGGCATTGAATTTAAAGGCGCTAATTTATTCACGCTCATCAGTAACCTAGCAACTGATATTCTTCTCCCTCTGGGTGGCATTGGATTTTCATTATTTGCTGGCTGGGTAATGGCACGGCGTGATAATGAAATCAGCTTGAAGACTCAAACACTGATTTTTCGAATCTGGTACATACTCATTCGATACTTAGCACCTATCGCCATTGTTGCGATTTTCATTAGCCTTATTTAGTTGTTTTTCGCAAACTTATGTAGCGCTAAAACCCTCTTTGCGCTAAAAGATGTGCGAAAAAACAGCAATCAGGAAGCCTCTTACCCCTTACTTTTCGTGAGCATTGTCGCACAACCTCTTGCCTTAGCTACACGAAAGAAAAGTGCTTGTTTTTAAAGTTTATTTTCATAACCACACAAAATGGGATTAAAAAGACAATAAAAACAAAGCTCTTTAACCCCTTTCAAAAATCTACTGTTCACTCAAAAAATTGTCTTGAGCTTTTATCTGCTGTAACCAAAAGAAATCTATATTTTAAAAAACAAAAATTCCTTTTTAATTCAGAATTTTAGTTCATCAACATTTTACCTTTCAGTCATTCTTTGCTATCTTATTGAATCCATAATACTGAGAAGGAGATTGTTATGGCCAAAACAACTGCAGTCAGTCGCGTTCAAGAGCGCATCAAAAAACTGAAAGCAAGACTGAAGCATGCTGAAGGTGAGTTGAAGAAAGCTCACACAGCTGCAAAGCCTGTCGCTAAGAAAAAAACAGCTAAGCGTAAAACCGCTAAGAAAGCTGTTGCTAAACGTAAACCTGCTAAAAAAGCAGTTGCTAAACGTAAGCCTGCTAAAAAAGCAGTTGCTAAACGTAAGCCTGCTAAAAAAGCAACTACCAAAAGCGAAACAGCTAAAGCGAAAAAGTAAATCTTATTTACTAATTCAAAAAAGCTCTACCTCGGTGGAGCTTTTTTTTCGCCTATTACAGAGTGCGAAAATCACTTAACTACCGTTGAACTGCGCCATAAAGAAAGGAAAGCAACCATTATCATGGGACCCAGGAATAAGCCTAATAACCCCATTAACTCCACTCCACCTAATATTCCAAATAAAATAGCTAAAAATGGAAGCTTGGTTGAGCTACCCAGGAGAATAGGGCGAACGACATGGTCTGAAATTGAATTTAAGACTATTCCAGCAGCAAAAATAATTAACCCAGTAACAAACCCTTCTTGAACATAAGCAAGGATACCCATCATCAACGACATTAAGATGGCGCCAAAAGGAATCATCGCGAGAACTCCTGTGATACAACCCAGGAGAACAGGAGCAGGTAACCCAACTACCGCATACAACACTCCCATTAACAAACCAAATAAAAAACCCAACATCACGGTTCCATTCACGGTTGCAACCATCGCTGCGGTCAGCTCATCCCAATACTGCCTCCAGTGATCTTGTAAGTACTTGCCTCCAAGAACATTCAACTTATCAAGCGTAGGCGTTCCTTCTTTTAAAAAGAAAAACAATGCAATCAAGGTAAAGAACAAGGTGACGAACCAATGGGCTACTGAACTACTCAGCTGACCAAACCAACTTCCTACTGGATGAACAGACATATGCAAAGACTTCAATAGTGCGCTTAACCCACCAGGATGTGAGAAGTCGTTAGTCCAAAAAGCAGCTAACTCTTTTCCATAGGGCCAATCAATCAACCAAGCAGGTACGGGATAACCCCGCTTATCTAATTTTAATAGAAACGTCACCCATACCTGCCCTTCTTTTATCAATACCTTCAGTATCGAAAAAACAGGAATTGCAATTAAAATAGCAACGAGCAGCGTTAAAATAAGCGCAGACAGCCAACTGATATTCTTAAATAATTTTTGCTCAAGCCTAAAGACCGGCCACACGACAATCGCCAAAATCAGAGCCCAAAGCAAAGCGGGTATAAAATTCCAAATAACGGCAACTGCCGCTATCGTTATCATCAAACCGCAAAACGTGGCAAGCGTCAATCGGATCGGTTGCATAGCAACTCCTTCTATTACTCAAGCTTTAATTTTCACGAATGAGTGACAACAACGATAGTACACAGACCAAATTCCGTAAAATCAATCTATCCATAAATCAGGACGCAGCACCCAATCCATCAGCCATTGATTCCCCTCACCTCGAACCAAACACACGATAGTTCCTGGTGTGAACTTCACCAATTGATGCGTTGGTTGGTCTGTCATCAGCTGAGAAACCAATTCTCCGATAAAAGGCAAATGACCGACCAACAAGGTTTCATCACTCCAATGCTCAATCTCATTCATCAAGGGCTCTAGTGATTTTGCTGGATCGAGAAAATCCATTACCTCAGGTTCACAACGTAGTTCTAATTTTTTTGCAATAATTGAAGCCGTTTGCCTAGCTCTTTTTTTATAACTAGAAAAAATATAACTTGGCGACACTCCTCGCCTAAAAAGAGCACCGGCAATTCGGGCAATCTCTAGCTCACCTTGAACGGATAACGCAGGATCAGGTTCTGTCGAAGAAGGGGAATTTGCCTGACCATGCCTAACACAATACAGTTTCATGAAAAATAATCCTTATCGAAAATGCATGGTATTATGCGCAGCCCCCCTCATGGTGTCAATAAATCCAATCGGCAAAAAAAATCCCGGTAAAGATAACAACGTTCAATTTCCTAAACATCATCGTATTCGCCGGGAATAATTCGTGAACGATCAGCCACTGATCTAACTTATTTATACATAGAGCTCTTTTTCATTAAACAACAAATTAAGACCCCTTTTAGAAACAAGATGTAACAATAATAAAGCGGTTCCTCTGGGTTTCTTCTCTCCGCGCTCCCATTGTTTAATCGTGGACAAACTCACATTAAGGCATTTAGCAAAAACCGCCTGACTCACATTAACCCGTAATCGAATCTCTTTAATCTCTTGATTGTTTAGGACACCCACACACGGCAGTGTTGATGAATCAAATTCACGTAAGGTAGCCATTGCATGCAGTGCATGATCCCCTAATCCATAAACTGCTTCACTCAAAATAATACTCATATCTACTCTCCTGTTTGTTAAGCTCTCCAAAAAAAAAGAACTCTTTAGATTTACGTTCTGAATACAAAATTTGCAGATAACTATCCCTATCTACAAAAAATCTAATCAGATATGTAAAAGTTGTTTTGACCACTGAATATAAAGACGCTTCCATATAGGTCGTGCTTTTGCCATACTATCCACGGGTTTTATACCTAAGGATTCCTGCATTGTTTTAGCTACTTGCTGAGACTCGTTCAAAAAAAACGAAGCGGGTGCATTACCGAGTTCGTGTTCTAAATAAAACGAATAATTTTTTGAGAAATCTAGGTTACGTTTTGAAACCAGCTGTCGATCTAACTGCATATCTCACCTCTATTATTAAGTGAAAAAACATGCCTGGCAGTCCGATCCCTGGTTCACAAGCGACTCTAACCAAAATACGCAACCTGAATTCAAAAACTGAATGTAGGCTATCCCGTATGCCGGTCAGTGATTGATATTTTGTATCCAATCATGCTTGGCTTTTAGCTCGTGTTAACATTAAATTAGGACTCTTTGATGGCAAATAATTACCTGGATACTTATCTAGCACTCAACAGCCCAAGAAAAAATACTACTCATTTTTTGTGGGCTACTACGGATCCCTGATATGCAGTGATCCGCTCATCCATCCTCTTCTGACTACATTCCGTTTTCACATCATTGTGTAGGGATCCACATCCAGAAACCAACGAATTCGACTATTTTCAATCAAATCTAACCGCGCTATCAGCTGCTGCAATTGCTCTTGTAAAACAGAAGGCGTGGCACTTAAAAGTCCTAATTGAAAACGATACCAATTCGCTCGTTTGGCTAAGAGTGCTGGCATAGGACCAATCCATTCCCAACCTTTCTTTCTAAATTGCTCACAAATAGAAAGCAAAAAACGCTCGGCTTCGCCGATATGTTTTGACTCAGCCGCTAACAGCGCCAACGCTGTTGATGGCGGCAATCCCGCTTCTTCTCGTTCTTCTAAAAGCTGCTTAGCTAGCACCAAATAACCCTCCTTCAAAAGCGTTTTTAAATACGGATTATCCGATTGCAACGTTTGAAAAACGACTTCTCCTACATGTAACTCTCGCCCTGCTCGACCAGATACCTGCTCCAAAAGAGCGGCTGTTTGCTCAGCAGATCTAAAGTCACTGGATAAAAATCCTTGATCCGCATTCACCACAATCACACAAGTTAGATTTGGAAAATGATGCCCTTTCGCCAACATTTGTGTTCCAATAATAATCTCTGCTTCGCCACTGACAACGGATTTCAGCTGTTTTTCCAACTCTCCTCGCTTGACCGTGGTATCGCGATCCATTCGTAATACACGATTTAAAGGAAATAACGCTTGAGCAGTTTGCTCTAATTGCTCTGTTCCCAAGCCATAAGCGATCATTTCTGCACGGGCACAGGAGGGGCAATCTTTCATCGCCCTTGTTTTGCTATTGCAATGATGGCAAATTAAACTGTGTTTTTTTTTATGGTACGTTAAATTGGCATCGCACTGATGGCATTGAGCGATATACTCGCAAGATGGACAGAAATAAAGTGGGGCGAAACCTCGTCGATTTAAAAAAAGCAATACCTGCTTTTTATTTTTCAGATGAACTTCCATGATTTTTTTCACTTCATCACTGATCCCTTGCTGATAATCCCTTGCTGATAATTGCAAACACCTTCGCTTCGCAGGATGAAGCGCAACCGCTGATTGAGTCAATCTCAACAGCGTATACCGGCCTTTCAATGCATTATGATAGGTTCGCAACGAAGGAGTTGCGGATCCTAAAATAAGAGGCACGCCTTCCAGCTGAGCCCGCCTGACTGCGCAATCCCTTGCGTTGTAGCGAAACCCATTTTGTTGTTTATACGACGCATCGTGCTCTTCATCAATCACAATCATCCCAGGATTTTTAAGCGGCAAAAAAATCGCAGATCGCGTTCCTACTACAATAGCAGCCAATCCAGATCGAGCCATTTTCCACGCATTTAATCGATTTTTATCGGTCAATCCAGAATGGTAAGCAACAACCGGGACTGAGAACGCTTGTTCTATGCGAGATAAGGTTTGTGGTGTCAGTGCGATTTCTGGAACCAGGAACAACACCTGCTTTCCTTGTGCTAAACACGATTGCATGACCCTAAAATAGACTTCCGTTTTTCCACTACCGGTAACACCCCATAATAAAAAAGCATGGAAGCCAACCGATTGCTCAATCACCTCCACAACCACTTGCTGCTCATTTGTTAATGTCAACGAGGGGGGGCTTTTCTCGTACTGCCACATGACTGGCAATTGACTGACTGTCTCTACCTGAGACTTTAAAATCAACCTTTTTAATACGGCTGATTTTCCCGTTAACTTTTCTTTCTCTACAGACCCCTTTTCTGCAATCAATTCCAACAATAAACGCTGCTTAGATGCGTGATTGAATGGTGTCGCTAAGCTTGCCCTTCCTTCATTGGTTACTTGATAAGAAACAATCGGTTCTAATGTCGCATCACTCCCCTGCTTTAATCCCATCGGCAAAATCTCTGCAAAAGCAGCACCCAACGGATAGCGATAATACTCGGCTGCAAAACAACATAATTGCCATAACGGAGCCGGCCAGAGAGACTCTGCATCATGACAGACAAGTGCAGACTTTAATTGAGCGCGCTCGCAATCACTGTGTGATTTCACTTCAACCAGCACTCCGATGACTTTTCGTGACCCCAATGGAACTGTCCATCGCTGACCGGGTTGAAAGGTATGACCCTCCTCATTGGGCGCTAAATAATCCAACGCCTTACGCAACGGGGAAGGAACTGCAACCGATAATATAACAGGCATTTTTTTTGTTTTTTCCATGAAGCCATCATAAAGTATTTTAGAACCCATGACGAAGGAGAATTTTTGAGCGATCACCCCCAGCTGAAGGTTGTCTAATTGCCGACCTGATTCACTCAAGATCGCTGGTGACGAACTGAAGCGAATCAAGTACAATGGGCCTTTTTAAATTCATCGAGGTATGACCATGATTTCTTACTCAACCAACGAATTTCGTGGGGGACTCAAGCTCATGTTGGACGGCGATCCTTGCAGTATTATTGAGAATGTCATCGTAAAACCTGGCAAGGGCCAAGCTTTTAATCGAGTGACACTTCGCAATTTAAAGACTGGCCGTGTACTAGAGCGAACATTTAAGTCTGGTGAGTCTTTTGAAGCCGCTGATGTTGTAGAACATGAGATGCAGTACCTCTATAGCGATGGCGGACAATGGCATTTTATGGACCCCACTACATTTGAACAATTCAGCGCCAACGGTGCCATCCTGAACGATGCGAAGTTATGGCTCAAAGAAGAAGATATCTGCACGGTAACGATGTGGAATGGGACCCCTCTGTTAATTGAAGTTCCCAATTTTGTGATCCTTAAAATAACAGAAACAGATCCAGGTTTGCGTGGCAATACAGCAAGTGGCGGTGGAAAACCGGCAACCTTAGAAACGGGCGCCGTTGTCCGCGTTCCTCTTTTTATTGAGCCCGGTGAGCTCATTAGAGTTGACACACGCAAAGGCGAATATGTCTCGCGCGCTAAATAAATCTATCTGGCAACAACGCGCTAAACTACTGGCTAATATTCGTCAGTTTTTTGCAGACCGCCATGTCATGGAAGTCGAAACTCCTCTTTTGTGTCCACACACGGTCACTGATCGCTACATTGAAAGCTTCGCTGTGCCCACTAATAACGGCGATCAGTATTTGCAAACTTCTCCAGAATATGCGATGAAACGCTTGCTTGCAGCAGGGAGTGGCCCGATTTATCAAATCTGCAAAGCCTTTAGAAAAGAAGAACCCTCCACTCATCACAATCCTGAATTTACGATGCTCGAATGGTATCAACCAGGATTTAGTGACCTTCAGTTAATGAATGAACTCGATGAACTGATGCAGGCAACTGTTGGTGCAAAACCAGCTACTTATATAACCTATCAAGCCGCATTTCTTGCTGCATTAAATATAGATCCGCTCTCCTGCAGTGATCTCGATTTACAAAAACTAATTCAACAAAAAATGCCTGATGCAGCATCTGTTACTCTTTTAAATTCAGGAAAAGATAATTTACTCTCCTACTGCTTTACCCTCTGGGTAGAGACGAGTTTTCTTCAAACACAACCGACTTTTATCACTCACTTTCCGGCCTCACAAGCAGCGCTTGCTCAAATAAACTCCGAGGACCCACGAACAGCCAAGCGCTTTGAACTTTATTACCAAGGTCTAGAGCTGGCCAATGGATTCGAAGAGCTTACTAACCCACGGGAACAAAAAAATCGATTTATCGCTGATCAAAATTACCGAAGAGCAAATCACCAATTTGTGCCAGAGATAGATGAATCGTTTATCGCTGCACTCAAAATGGGACTCCCCGCCTGCTCAGGCGTCGCACTAGGAGTCGATCGATTACTGATGTGTTTAACACAGGAAAAAACATTCGCGCATTTGATTTTTAATCGCTTGATCTAACAATGCCAATAAACACGTGTCTGCTGCTTCCATTTCCTACAATGTCCATTTTGACTTTTCACACATATTTGACGTATTCGTTCTACTTTCTTGCAATTGGCCGAGTGCTGGCGATAGTCAACTCTCTCTGCGGTCACATAGCAACCGGCCAATAGGATTACTGATGCAGCAACAACAATTGAGCCTAAACTACGTGATATTATTTTTTGCATCTCCTCTCCTAATAACTTATTTTTGAGTATCGCTTTATCTTTATTGCTTTAATTCAGCACGAATAGACGAAACTCTAACCCAATAGAAAACCCACGTAACCACAACTGTTGCTGCAATCAATGCCAATATGAGCGCTAAAATAAAGCTGAATACGGCATTTGACCCCGCAGCCAAAATCAATAACTCTTCTCCACCCTGGGGCACAAACAACAAAAAAACTTTAATCGCCCATAAAATCAGTACACCGATTTGATTGATTAAGCCCATATAGCCTAAATTTCGAATTTTTCGCATGAGGCCTTGATCATGATCCGCTAAGCAATACAAACTGTTAGGGACACCAAAGGGAAACATCAACCCGCTAAAAATCAAACCAATGAATGCAACCATTAATGGCACCCAGGCAAGACTAACAGACCAAGATAACCCATAGCTTAACGGCAATAAAATCGTTACCGCCAAAAACCAAATCGGGAAAATGCGTTTTTGGGAAGGAACCAGACGCAGTGTTTTACGAATAGAGTTAAGAAAGAAAAGCCAAGCAACCAGTACTAAACCGGAGAAAAAAACATAACAAAAAATAAGAACCTGTATTTGTTGCGGACTGAGCGCTGTTGACATATCCATAAAACCCCCTTTAAGAAACCACATCGACGATCGGATATCCTGTTTATTCCTTCGAATCGATACATTCTAGCCTATCGAAAGAAATCTGCCACTCTCTGTCCCATGTTAACTGAGACTCCCGTGGATTGATCTGTGAAATCACACCCATTCACTTTTGATGATGACAGCAGAACAATCACCGTAGAACCCATTGTGAAGCGCCCCATTTCATCGCCTTTTTCAAATTGTCGCCTACCATCATAATGCCAATCTTGTATTTTGTTACTTCGTTTACTGTTGATCGTTTTTTGCCAAACAGTACTCACTTGACCCACCAAAAAAGCACCCACCAAGATAACTGCCATCGGACCAACGTCTGTTTCAAAGTAACAAATAACTCGCTCATTACGAACAAAAAGCCGATCAACCTGACGAGTTGACTGCTTATTAACTGGAAATAAACGACCAGGAATATAGCGCATAGACAGCAAAGAACCGGCCAACGGCATATGAACCCGGTGGTAATCCTTCGGCGATAGATACACCGTATAATAAGCTCCCTCAGCAAATTTAGCAGCCCAAGCTTCATCTGATAGAAGCTGAGGTAGCGAGTAGTAACGCCCCTTTGCCTGCACCAAAGTCCGTTCACGAATCTCCCCTCGTGCACTCAAAATTCCATCAGCCGGACTAATGATTGTATTTAAGCCTGGTGCTATGGGTCGAGAACCTGCACGAAGCTCGCGCGTAAAAAAATCATGGAAGGAAGCAAACTGGGTAGGACTCTGGATGATCGCATCTGCCAAGCTCACCTCATAACGCCTACAAAACCAACGAATGAGACGATTTTTAATAAACGGCTTCTGTGAACAAGACAAGCGACCGGCCATGCTTGACAGCAACTGATGTGGTAGGAAATTATAAATAGTTGTCATGAGAACGCCCAGCTGTGAACAAAAATGAGCCGAAAGCAGCTCAGTCGCCAAGAGGATACCACAAGTGCAGATTTATTTAGTAGGGGGTGCGGTCCGAGACCAATTACTCGGTCTCGATGTTCAAGAGCGCGATTGGGTCGTTGTTGGCTCGACTGTTGAAGAAATGCTCCACCTGGGTTACCAACCCGTGGGCAAAGATTTTCCTGTCTTTCTGCACCCAAAAACCAAAGAAGAGTATGCGTTAGCCAGAACAGAGCGGAAGTCGGGTAAAGGCTACAAAGGCTTCCTCTTTCATGCCGACCCTACTGTTACCCTAGAGGAAGACCTGAGGCGCCGCGACTTAACCATAAACGCCATCGCCCAAACCCAAGAGGGTATCATTATTGACCCCTACGGTGGGCAGGAGGACCTGCAAAATAAATGCTTCCACCATGTTTCTGATGCCTTTAGTGAGGATCCTGTCCGCATACTACGCTTGGCCCGCTTTGCCTCACGTTTTGTCGATTTTAAAACACATCCCGATACAATAAAGTTGATGCAGGATATGGTAGTTACCGGTGAAGTCGATGCGCTGGTGCCTGAACGTGTTTGGAAAGAGTGTGAACAGGCTCTCGCTAATAAAGCTCCTGTTCGCTTTTTTGAGGAACTAAACGCTAGCGATGCTCTAGATGCTCTCTTTCCTTGCAAAGACAGCTTTGTCACTAATCAACAAGCGCTCGAGCGTGCCTGCGCGCTTTCGACTAACCCCTGGGTACGCTGGGCTGCTTGGAATGCCACTCAAACATCTGCAGAAAATGTGATCCGTTCAGAAAGATACCGGATCCCAAACGCATTCAAAGAGTTAAGCGCACGGCTCATCCACTGGGCCAAACATTACATAGCTCTATCAAAAAAACACAACTCCGAATCCATTTTAAATCTGATTGTACAAATCGGCGCACTACGTCATGAAGAAAATCTACTCAATTTTCAACAAGCCTGTACCGCCATTTCTGAACTAAATCTAACTGTCTGGAATCAATCTGTTTACAAAATCAGACAAGCACTAACAAGCATCGACACCCAAGAATTCCAAACAGCTGGACTCACAGGAAAAGATTTTGCTGATGCACTAAAAGGAAAAAGACTGACTGTAATCGAGAAGATGCTCACACAAGAACGCTTATAAAAAAATACGCCACCGATTTATAATAAGGGTTTTGCGGTGAGTGACGATGGCAAAAAACAGCTGGCAAGCACGCAACCCCTCTTATGTGACTATTTTTACTTCATCCGTAGGTGGTTTATTGGAGATGTATGATTTCACTATCTACGCATTTCTAGCACCCACACTCAGTCAACTTTTTTTCAGCGATGCGAGCGCTCAACTTGGCATGATACTCACGTTCGCCACATTTGCCGTCGGCTACTTAGTCAGACCTTTAGGTGGAATATTGTTTGGTCACATGGGTGATCGACTAGGCCGACGTATTGGATTAATTTTGAGTATTTTTTTGATGGGTGCCGCTACTTTTTTAATCGGATGCCTACCTACTTATAAGATCATCGGATTATTGGCTCCGATTTTACTTCTGCTCTTGCGTGCGATACAAGGGATCGCTGTCGGCGGTGATTTACCGGGAGGCATGACCTACCTATCCGAAGAAGTCACTTCACATCGGTGTGGGCGCTATCTCGGTTATTTATTTGCTGCCATCAATTTAGGAAGTCTACTGGCCGCTTGCACCATCTTCAGTTTACATGCCACATTAAGTCCCTCTGATTTTTTTAGCTGGGGTTGGCGCTTACCTTTCGGCTTCAGCATCGTTTTGTCTTTTCTAGGACTCATGCAACGCAGAAAACTCAAAGAGTCATCGGTTTTTAAACAGCTACAAAATCAAGAAAAATTACAACGCATTCCTTTTGCGTATCTATTTCAATCTCACTTGTTGGAATTTATTAAAGGCTCTTTTTTACTAGCTCCCTTTGTCTTAATTGTCTGTCAAGTTTTCTTGTATACACCGACTTATTTAAGTCATTTTTTTGGCTTGAGCTACACGTATGCTTTACAACTGAACTGCTTAGGAATCGGTTGCTTTATAGTCGCGTTTCTTTTATTTGGCCAACTATCTGATTACCTCGGCTCACGTCGTATGCCCTACTTGATTTTAGCTCTCTTAATCATCAGCCCTATTACCTATTATACGTTGCTCAGTCTCCATGGATGGGTGATCGCCACCGTTTTTTTCTCTTTTTGTGCAGGATTTTGTGGTATCGGATTATTACACCCTTTTGCACTGCTGTTTCCTACTTCCATTCGCAACACAGGAATCGGTGTCACTTACAATATTTTATTTGCCCTGGGAGGAACTATCCCTGCCATTTTAACCACGACAATTCCACTGACTCGAAACTCGATTCTTCTACCCATTTTATTTTTAGCCGGCACAACAATTTTATATGTTTTTTCTTTATTTATTCGACACAAAAGCACACTTGTATCAGTCTCCACTTCGCAACGGATACTGTTTTCGCAGGGCATGGAAAACCCATGATGCATTTTCTTTCGCAATAGCGGCTTTCATCTTGCCTGATAACTGCTCTAATCCCACTGTATCTGCAAAACTCCCGTTTTGTATCCGACTGGGGCTATCGATCTCCTGGCTCACTTCATTAAAAAATTGACAGCACTCCTGATAAATTATGGCAGACAGTCGCCATTTCGATGCTTCGGAATAACCCGCGATGTGTGGTGTAGCAAGCGTTGCAGATTCCACCCACGCTTGGTTAATACAGGGCTCATTGGGCCATACATCCAAACACGTCCAAAGTGGTTCGGCCAATAACGCAGAATAATCGATAATCTCACCACGCGCGACATTAATCAGTCCACATAACTTTGACCACTCCAACAAAACCTTCGCACTGATTAATTCATGCGATGGCCATCGCCCAGATTGGGTATACGCTGCAGAAACAACGATAAAATCACAAGCGACCAAGTCCTCCCATCGTGCCGATAGGAACGATTTTTCTCGTTCCTGCCTAGGTGGGTCGTAAGGCATCACTTGAAATCCAAGCTGCTGGCATAAATTAACGACGCGACTACCGACTGCACCGACCCCTATCACGCCTATGATCGCTTCTGGTTTTAAATGCCCGTTCTGGTATGCTAAAAACAAAGCCGACGAAACATACTCACATACCGCCGGCGCATTAGCGCCTGGCGCGTAATTCCATGTTATTTTCATTTGATCTAACGCATCTGTATCCAGGTGATTAATCCCCGCCGTAACGCTACCCACCCAACGACACGACGAACTTTTGAGCAACTCGGCTGTCACGGGTGTCACTGAGCGAACAATTAAGCCATCGGCTGTCGCTAAATCATGGGCCGATAACTGATCTGCTGAGTAACTAATGACACAATAAGCGGCTGACAGCCAGTCAGCCAAATACGGGATGTCTTGATCACAGTATATAATTGGAACTTTTTTACTCAATTTTATTCCTTATCACGCGTTTCCCCGCTATACTACCGCAGGGAGGATTGATATGAAAATCATCATTCTAGGTGCCGGCCAGGTCGGTGGTTCACTAGCAGAGACCTTGGTCATGGAACACCACGATATCACTGTTGTCGATATCCACGCTGACCGCTTACAAGAGTTTTCTGAACGACTCGATATCCGCACAGTAGTTGGCAGATGCTCCTACCCCAATGTATTGCGTCAAGCGGGTGCCGAAGCCGCTGACATGATTATTGCGGTGACTGATAGCGATGAAGCGAACATGGTTGCTTGCCAAGTGGCTTACAGTTTATTTCATATCCCGAAAAAAATCGCTCGCATTCGTTCGCAACACTATTTTATTCGAAAAGAACTATTCAACAAAGACAACCTACCGATTGATGTTTTCATTAGTCCCGAAAATATTATCACGAAATCGATTGTTCAATCCCTTTCTTGTCTAGAGGCGTATCAAACCTGTAGTTTTTTCGATGGCGAGCTGAAACTCATCATCATTAAAGCCTATTATGGCGGACTTGGTATTGGCAGTACAATCCAAGAAATATTCAATCAAGAAACGAATCAAACCGTCAAATTACTCGCTATTTATCGAGAAGGAAGATTAATTTCTTTGGATCCGGATACACGTATTGATGTTCACGACATGATTTGCTTCGTCGCACCTGCCAACCAAGTTTTGAACCATGTCCGTCAATTCAAAAAACCGATTGGCCCCTGTCATCGCGTCATTATTGCGGGGGGAGGCAATCTAGGTGGTGCACTGGCACATAAGTTGCAGCATGACTACCAAGTTAAGTTGATTGATCACAATAAAAAACGATGCGAAGCATTAGCTGAGAGCTTAAGCAAAGTCACTGTACTTTGTGCTGAAGCCAGTGATGAAGAACTGCTTATTAACGAAAATATTGAAAATACCGATATATTTATCTCTCTGACCAACGATGATGAGGCCAATATTTTAGCGGCGATTCAAGCTAAAAAATTAGGTGCTAAAACATTGATGGCATTGATCAACCGAAAAGCCTATGTGGATTTAATTGAGGGCGGGGTCATTCAACACATTCTTTCTCCCCAGTATGCAACGATTGGCTCGATCTTAACTCACGTACGCCAGGGCGATGTTGTTCAGGTTACCTCTCTCATACGTGGCAAAGCAGAGGCGTTAGAAATAATCATACACGGTGATGATAATAACTCTATGGTCATAGGCCGCACAGTCGCTGCGATTAAATGGCCAACCGGTGTGACTTTGTTTGGAATAAAGCGCCAAGAAGACTCTTTTATCCCAGATAAAACAACCATTATCGAAAAAGAAGATCATTTACTACTCCTTGTTCTTAATAAGCAAAGTATTCCTGCTCTAGAAAAACTGCTCCAAGTCAGTGCGCATTTTTTCTAATCACCGATTTCAAGGACGCTATGAATGCCATTTTGCGAACAATAGGGATTTTACTCAGCTGCTTAAGCCTAAGTATGTTACCGCCTGCTGGCGTGGCTAGCTGGTATCAAGACTCCAGCCCCACTCCTTTTTTAATTGGTTTTTTTATGACGTTAATGATAGGTATTGTATTATGGCGCCCGGGATCAAAAGCAAAAGCAGAACTCAAGGTACGTGATGGTTTTATCGTCGTGGCATTCTTTTGGGCTGCTTTGTGTCTTTTTGCAACAATACCGCTCTATTTATCGGTTATTCCACAAATGACAATCACCGACGCTATTTTTGAAACGGTATCTGGCCTAACCACAACTGGCGCAACTATCTTTACAAAAATTAATTTATTACCCCATGCCGTTTTATATTATCGCCAACAAATGCAACTCCTAGGCGGCATCGGGATCGTGGTATTGGCTGTCGCCGTACTCCCCATGCTCGGTGTTGGTGGTATGCAGCTCTATCGCGCAGAAATAGCCGGCCCAATGAAAAACAACAAACTAACTCCGCGTATCACCAACACAGCAAAAGCACTCT
>JBIKMG010000004.1:0-53441 GCA_044359385.1 Coxiellaceae bacterium | reverse complement strand
AGGTTAGGATAGCCAGCATATAGCCTACCATGAGTATATAATCTTTGTGGAAATATCCGTATAGAATCGCGGCTAATTGCGTTAGGATGAAGCCAACAAAGGTAATGAGTGAAATATCGATATAGATCACTAAAAACATCCTTTTTATGTATTGCAAATGATTCTCCACACTAAGGCTGCCCGGATGACCTATACACCGACTCTGATTATTGAGCGGATACTCCCTGAAGAACCACTTAGACTCCTAGTTATAAATAGGGGGAATCTGAATAAGGCGTAAGACATTTGCTCTTTTTTATGAAGCAATTGTCAGGTGATTAAGTTTAGTCTTAATCTAACCAATTGATTGCAAAAAGAAGTACTCTAGACAATTAAAATAAACAGAGTGCCCTTAAAATGAGTGGATGTTATACCTGATAAAAATGCAACAATAGATTTTATGTTCATCGGTGATTCATCACCCTGAACACAGCATATTGATAAAACTCTTCAATAACTGATTACAAACAGGAAATCGCAATGATAAATAAGCCTCTCTCATTTTCAAATGAGCACAATAAAGAAAGTCATCCCTTAAAACCAGATCTATCTACTATTGGTGATGTTACGCCTGAAAGTAACACCATGAATGATTTGATTGATTTTGAAATGACTTATGATCCCGATTTTATAATCACCGGATGTCTTTTATTTTAGATGCACCGATCACGGTTTTTTTCGAAAATATCTGTGATCCTCATTTTTATAGTCCTTCAATCCTGCGAAAGCAATTAAGGAACTAGCCGACAGATCAATGAGTCATCGTATTAATAGCCACCCTTTATTAGAAGAAATGAATACACAGGGTCTCTCTAAGAAATGCTTAAAAGCCTTTCTTGAGAATTATTACGTCAACAATCGACTCTTTCATGTTTTCATTGCTGCATTATCTTTATGCACACCAATGAGAAAAAGAACAGAGCTCGCTAATAATTTTTATGATGAACTGGGTTCTGGCGACAGCACGATGGCTCACCCTGTTTTATTTCTTAAGAATTTTAATAGTATTAGACTCCCGGAAAGAATCACTCCTGAACCAGAATCTTTATCGCTTGTGAATGCAAAAACCTATGCTGCTTTTCTTTGCGGAGACTATCACTACGGCATGGGCGGTTTTGGCTTTATCGAACTAACCATGCCCAATCAAATGCGAAAAATTTTAAATGGATTAACCAAAACAGGCTTACCTAAAAAAGATCTTGAGTTTTGGGAAACACATATTACTATTATTGATGAAAAACACGGTGAAGCCTGGTTTTCAGAAATGGCAGATTTAATTACCAATGAAACTCAGGCTTCAAAATGCATCGCTGGCGGAATTGAGTTATTAGATGCGCGGGCCAGCATGTATGACGGCATATTAAGGTATTTATAATGAATGATGAGATTGTCCATGTTTTAGTTTGTGTCAACAAAAAAGCAACTGGAAAATGCTGCGCCATGTACGATTCAGAAAAAACATTTGACCACCTGAAAGCTGAATTAAATAAAAAACGCACTCTTTTTACCGTTAATTATCGCGTAAAAGCGGTTAAAACATCTTGCTTAGGCCAATGTGGGTTTGGACCCCATATTTTTATTCCCCTGGATAATTTATGGTATACTTTCTCCTCCCTAAAAGATGTTGATGAGTTGATCGTTACTCGCTTTATACAGGGAGAAATTCCTCATCACTTGATTAATACGAACATACATCCAGGAGAATTGCATGACCCCACCTAGTCCAATGATTGTGTATGAAGTTAATTTGACTATGCGAAATACTATTTTTAAAAAAAACAAAGAATGGTTAATTGATCATTTTCATAAAATGGTTATACAAAATAAATTTATTAAATTGCAGTTGTTCACAGTTAAAAACATGGATCCTCTTAATGACAATGATTTGCGTGAAACAAAAATTACCGCCCAATATTATGTTTGCGACTTTGCAGTTCTTCAAAGCTATTTTGCAAAAAAGGCTAGGCAAATGAGAGACCAAGTTTTAGAGACACTCGATTGCCATTACTCCGTATCTAGGCGAATCCTCGAATGTATCGAAATATTCGAGAACAAGGAGGCGACATAATGCGCGCAGCTCGTATTTTTTCGAACACGCTGGGGCTTCAACTTCCTGCGATCATTCAAGCCCCGATGGCCGGTGGAGTGACGACACCCGAACTAGTAGCTGCCGTGAGCAATTCCTCTGGGCTCGGGTCCTTTGCAACCGGTTATTTAGATGCTGCTAACACAGATAAGGGAATTTCCCGAATTAAAAAACTGACGAAAAATCCCTTTGCTGTGAATGTTTTTATTCCCAATAAATGTGAAAAAGAGGACACAGCCACAACACATAAATACCAAGAATCTTTAAATATATTCAAAAGAAGGCTGGGCATGCAGGAAGAGTTTGAAATTCCATTGGAACCCAAGGATTATTTCGACGAAATAATTGATGTGATTATTCAACATAACGTTAAAGTTGTGAGCTTCACTTTTGGCAACCTCATGGAAGACACCATCTCTCGCCTTAAGCGTCATGGTATCTACCTGATAGGTACTGCAACCTCTCTAGAGGAAGCTAAAATTTTAGCGCATTCTGGTATAGATGCGATAGTCGCTCAAGGATACGAAGCGGGTGGTCATAGAGGAAGCTTTAAAACCGCTTGTAAACAATCTGCTGTTGGCACAATGGCTTTAGTACCTCGACTGGTGTCGGCTCTTGATGTCCCGATTATTGCAGCCGGTGGAATTATGACGGGAAGCGGTGTTCTTGCTGCACTATCTTTAGGTGCTTCAGCGGTTCAAATGGGAACTGCTTTTTTATGCACAAAAGAAAGTGGAGCCGGTGCAACGTATCAGTCTCAGATAACAGGACTAAAAGACCTTGATGTTGACTTAACAACACCAACGAAAGCTTATTCTGGGAAAATGGCGCGTGCTATCAACACAGCATTTATTGAACATTTTGAAACGACAGAAGTCCCTATTCCAGCCTATCCACTAACCAATACCCTTTGTGGATCTCTCAGAAAGGAGGCAGCAAAAAAAAATGAAACAGCGGTGATGTCTATGTGGGCAGGGCAAGGAGCACCCTTGATTTCTTCTTCACTTAGCGCAGAAGAGCTATTAAGAAACATTCGCCAAGAGCTATCTTTGTCTCTAGCTGACTTGCATCGTCTGAATATCTGCAACCCTTAACCTAATAGGATCTATTATGCATCACGATGAACGAACTGCTAAGCCTCATACAAACGTTACGCCAACAAAAAAATCTGCTTCTTATACGGCAGCCATTTCTATATTAGCTATTATCAATGCGACTCTTTATTTTACTGTATCTATTGAAGGTGGTCGCAACATAGAAAAATTATTCAACATCTCTGAAGTCAACGGTGAGTCCGTTGTTTACCCCATCAGTGCAGCCAGTTGTTTGGTTTACACGATGTTTATGTACTAAACTTTAAACTCAATTGACTTAAAAGCTAATTCCGTAGAAAAAATATTACTCTCGATTCTTGCCCCTTTTTCAGCTTCTTCTTTTCTAACAGCAGGAATTGCTGGAGCACAACTCCTGGATTTTAATGATGGCATTTCTATTGCTATCGGTATTAGCTTGTTCTTTTTACGAATGATCAATTCTATTGATTCTTCCATTAAGTTTCCTGATCGCGCCAAAGAAACTCTTTTTTCGTTATCTGAATCATGCCGTAAAAAAGATATTAAAGAATTTTTTCGAATGATTGTTGTTATCTATGTTAGCTTAGGCTACATGGCAAGCACAACTGACCCTATTTATAGTGCATTTAACAAAATAGATGGGTGGCTAAATATCTCTGAAGAAGCGTCCATACCGATTAGCTATACAGCCTCTGCGCTTGGTTCGATCGGAACACTTCCTCTCATTGTTTACTGGTCTTTGCGAGGTTTAAGACAGTTGACTTTTGGTGGTCAATTAAATGATTTTGGACAACAGCTTGATCCTACAGATAAATATACGTATATCGGGCTTTTATTAGTTCTTCCGATTACGCTAGGGAATTTAGGCGCAGCTACCTCTCCAACAGGTGATGTGTTTGGTCAGTTAGGGACATTTGCAAAGATTATTCAAGTTTCAACTTCTGTATTGTATTCCATGTTTGCGAGAACGCCTGGAATGGCTCTGTTATTACGAAACTTATTTTCCTTGCCCTGTATTAAAAAAATGGGGGCCTCTCAAAAGCCGCCGCAGTTGCTAGCCAATACAGCTGAAGACCCCAACTTCAGCTCCGAAGGCGATTACCAATCTCTTCATGATCCGAAAATATAGGAGGCAATCATACTGTATTTAGTGGAGCTCATTCTATGATTGGGTAAACAACGCATTGTTCGCCTCATTAGTATGGTTTTAACGAATGCTGCGCTTGTGCTCATGTTTTTGATTGGGTTAGGTGCGGCTTTACTTTGCTGGCAGAAGAAAAGAACGGGACATAGTTGTTGGTTTTTCACGGAAATAAATACACTCGAAAAGTTCCATATTGCAGAGACATCCCTTACTCATACAGCTGCTCATCTTGCTTGACTTGATTAACCGATCATTCGTCCTATTTTTTCCGAGGAATTACCGGAGAAGGGCTGTAAGCCCGACGAAGCAATCCACATCAAAACAACTTCGCATACAAATCCTGCCTTTTTACATTAACACTTTTAAACTCCAAACTCCGGTTTATAAAAGCCTACTAGAGAAATTCTTGCCCTAGAACCTCTAACATTCATTGATTCTTCAGCGGAAAGACAGTGAAACGAAAGAGGGTCGATACATATGTCACGAAATTTCGCATGAAATTATAATTTACTTCTTGGGGTAGCCGTTTCTTTTTCAACATCAACCCATTTAGGTAATGCGCCTATATGTTTGTGACATGTATAATCCGGAAGTCTTTGAGACTGAAGTTCGTTCATAAAATTTTCATAGAACATCGTCCTAACACCAGGAGCATCATCTGGAAATGGCCGAATGCTTTTAAAAAAGCCGCCAATTTGTTTTGCCGTCATACTTATGATTCCAGGCAGGCACGGCCATGTCTCCATAATTGTACAAACCGGCGGGAAATCTTTTGACTTAAAACATTCTAATATATTTGAGTGATTATGCTGGCGATAAAGCCACGCACGATCTTTCGTTAACGTCTGAACAACCCCCGCTGTAAACTTAGCTAATAATGCGGAGCCCAGTACAGGCCCAGCCGGACCTCCATAAAACCACAAGGGTGCCGACGCATAGATTGCAGCCTTGCCGAGTGACGCGGCAATAGAAAAAAAGGCGTGGCTATATGTCCAACCAAACTCAGTATGTGGAACGTAAACTCTAATTATATTCCCTGCATGAGAGTTACAAGTATTCACTAAATTCGGCGCTGACAAATAAGATCGAATATGCCCGTAATCCGGCAAATGATAGTCTTCCATAGCCTCTACTGTACTTAAACAACCCGGGCTATCTAGTGTTACTGCCGTTATTTTTATTCGGGTGTTTGGAAAGCTTTTTTTTATTCGGCAAGAACACATTTCTGCGATATACGCTCCCATTGAATGTCCCACAAATGTAATGGATTCAAGCCCAATTTCTTCTGCCTCACGTATAGAATTTTCCATTTTTTTCTGGAATTCAATCTCTTTCTCTCTTTCTTCAAATAATTCGTTGAGGTGCTTATTTATTAAAGATTTCAATTTGTCAAAAGCGTTGAATCCTTTGACCAACGAATTCCCGCTGGTTGCGAGCTTTACAAAAACAGCTGAGGTCAGAATGGTGCTTGTGATCGGTGCTAACATAAAACATCCGGCACCTAATGAAATCAAGCTTGCGGCTATCATTGCTAGAGACTGTAACGCTACAAATCTAGAAACAGCCAGATCCTGAATCATTAGCTCAGAAAATATAGAACCCATACTAAATTTCAAAGGCAGCTCTACAGGTATCTTGCTTTTCTGATATGCTCCTTCACCTCCTGGATGTTCTTGCTGGTGCCATATCCCTACGTCTGATAATAAATCCAAAACTGATTCAGTTCCTCTAAACGCAATCACTAAAGCTCGTTTTTCTAAGTTATAATAAGATACCATGCCAAAGTTCCATCTCCTTTCGGGGTAATAGGCAGACACAATACCCCACCCAGGCAATATTGGTGCCATTTTATCGTAAACATGGCCAGAAAAATAAGCGCATTCATAATCCGATGGCTGCCTTCTTAAATCAACTCCTGAAGATAGTGATGTTATAAACTCCTTCACTTTTAACTCTCTCCTTCACTCAAAAATGTCTGGACAAACACGATACCAGTCAATGTTCACGCCGTCCTCAAAACCTATTTTCTGAAAATCTAAACTGATGCGAGCTGTACAGTAGATAACAGTTGCAACTGAAATTCAAGTTGATCTTTTTTCATTAATTCCATTGTCTCATAGCTACTCAGCTCTTTTTGATAAGCAAACAGGCTCGTAGCTGAAACTCCACGCACCTGAAGCTCATCCTCTAAGACCCGACCGAACCGAAATTCTCCAGCGATTTGAAAACGTCCCTGGATAACCTGCTGGTAATGCCGATTAGCAAAAATTTGAAAAACAGCTGTTAGCAATCGACGGTGTTCATTCGCCCATAAACTCTTCTGATTTTCTTTATAGATCCGAACTAAATTTTTAAACTCGATTGAACTAGCAACCTGCTGCCTACTCGGCATTCTATGGACAAAATTCAACAAGATGCTCTGGGTAGCCTCTATTATCTGATTGCTCCACACCGCTGAACCTGTCATGGTTTTTAACATCCGTATAAATGGCGCAATTGTTTTTTCATCATACAATAGATCATTGAGGGCCATTAGCAAAAAATACACGCGAAAATTAGATTCATTTGTATCCTTACTTAGGACCTCATAAGACCGAGCCAACGTGGAAACGCCATTTTTTTGATAATCTGGTCTTGCACCTTGACCCAAAAGATAAACAATTAAACCAAACGATTCTGAACCATTGGCATGCATCATCACCAAATGCAATAGCTGATTCCAGCATGAAAATCCATTTTCATACCAATTCCTCAAGGATTGAGTGGTCACGAAAGATCGCTGATAACAGAGCAAAAGGGCTTGAAAATCTTCAACGCCCCCAACATTCTCTTTAGCAGGCGAGAAAAAAAATAAAGACCGCAGTCGATCTCGTCGATGCATATCCTCATTCCATGCTGCGTGTTTCGAAAATTTTGCTTCAGGCAACTCAATTTCTATCCGACAAGACGTAGCAACTTTATTTTTCTTATTCACTGCACGCTTATTTTTAGAAGAATCATTCGAACTACGGACTTGACTAGCCTTAACCGTCGAATGCAACGAAAATGGAATAGGTGGCTGCCCTGGCAGCCAAGCATCCACTTGCTTTAGATCTCCCAATGCCAAATGACGAGCAACCCAGTGAGTAATCAGCGCCTCGAGCTCTTGATCCCCCCACATCTTACGCTCCTTCACTAAAGCTCCTTTCAACTTACATCAACTTAAGCCTAGCAAGATCTCGACTAACCGTAGTCCGCGCAATACGAAGTTTTTCTAAGGTTTTGGGCTCGCTAAATAACCAACAGGAATTTCCCGTCCTTCTTTGCTGCCAACAAAAAACAGCCGCACCCACACCAATCAGACATAAAAGCATGAGTGAAGCATTCGTTAAAATCATTGCAATTACTCGAGCAATTCGAGATGTCTCACTTCGATCTACATTCAACACCTTCACCAAGTCCGAATCGCTTACTGGCTCTTGGCTCCCTTGTGCCATATTATCTATATATTCATTTAATTTATCTGATTTTTGATGTTGACGAGACAAAGTCAACGACTCCACCATTTGTCTACAGGCAAAGCTTAAAAGAAGACCTACGCGAGACAATACTGACGTGGAATTCTGAAACTCATCTTGACGTAAAAAGCGAACAACCTCGCTTTCTTCCATTTTTTTTAACCTCCCTATCTTCTCAAGCAGCAACAAGCCTTCTAATGTTTTGACTGTAACGAGAATTTTTTTTGAGGCGGCAATGCTCATGGCACGAATGATACTTTTCTCTATGTATTCATTTTTTATGAGTTGACTTTCTAGATTTTTCTCTAAATAGAGAAGACCTAGCTTCATCTCCAAAGAATAAAAATAGTTTTTCTCATCATCGTAACTAGATCCTATTTTTTCTCTATACTCTTTCCGCCGTAAATGCCTAAAGAGTTGTTGTTCCGCTAAGTTTATATGTTGCTCGAAGTTAACAGGTGATTCAAAAACAACCGCATCACTCGCTACTGATCCCCGCCTCAATGCATAATCAACATCCACTAAGACTAAGCCATCGGGACCTGACAAAATATTGCCTTCCACATGCGAATCCCATACGATACGTCGATGATCCCGGTAAAGCCGAAGAGCATAATCTGCGATTTCACGATCTGTCGGCTGTTCACCTTTCACATAATTAGACACCCAACCGTCCTGATACAAAGCAGAAAATTGACCTTCATTGAGCTCACTATATAATCTTACCTGCCTTAAAGGATCCGTTAGTGCAGATGGACGTGTCGCCTTTTTAAAGCACATACGGCCTTCATAGGCTTCTCCGGTCGCTAATGTAAGACTGACCTCACCTTCAGTAAACAACACTTCATTATGCTCACCTGCTTTTTTGGCGTCACTCCAACTCTCTTGATCTCCAAACCTTAGCTCGCCTTCTATCTTTGGTAACTGACTCATCACTCCCTCCATTATTTATTAAACGAACACGAACTCTCTGTGTTATATCCCTTTACTCCCACCCCCACCGAAAGGATGTGGATGCGCAGCTTCCGCTGACTGATCCATCATGAGCAAACCCAGTCCAGCAATTAAATCACGCTGCTGCGCAATAGGCTGACTCTGATCTTCGAGCTTAGGAAACCATCGATCCAGGGCTTCACCCCCTTCATCCACAACATCATGCGCTAACCTCCGCTCCAGCTCCTCATCATCTAACCGCATGAATCGCTCCTGATTGGGATCTTGCATAAATACACTAATGTATTATCCGTACAATATAAAGTTTACTATCACCTACAGAAAAAACCACCGTATAATTCTTAACAGAAACTTATGCTCTTGGGGCCTCACCCACCCTTTTTTTTTGCCAAGCAACGTTATATTCACGCAACTATCTTATTCTGCCTCTTCCTTTACGTATTCCAAGATCTCTTTTTGCTTTCTGCGCTTGAAAATAGGCATTTTATAACTTTATCCGACCTTTTCTCACGTATTAACCGGCTGCTACCCTGCGTAAAAGGCTTTCTATTTGTGTCGAGCGGCGCGGTCTGTTACCTTATCTGACCTCTGAAATACAATAATGGGTTTATCTCATGAAAAGATCTCTATCTACTTGGTCTCTGCTACTCGCTTCAATCAGTGCTATTTTAGGCTCTGGTTGGTTATTTACGACTCTCTACACCTCTCAACTGGCCGGACCTGCCTCTTTGTTATCTTGGGTGATCGGCGGTGTCGCTGTCATTATGGTGGCTTTTGTCTTTGCTGAGCTTTGCGCGATGCTACCCGTGACTGGGTCGAGTATTCGAATCCCACTTTTTACACATGGAACGGTCGTTAGTTTTATGTTTTCTTGGGCTATTTGGTTATCTTATATGGCTTTGGTTCCCACAGAGGTCCAAGCAATCATTCAATACTTTAGTTACTTCTTTCCTAAGCTCGTCTATGTGAGTGGTGGCTTAACACACACAGGCTATGCCGTTGCTGTTGTGATGATGCTGCTTATTTCGGCCTTAAATACCTATTCATTACGTTGGCTCATGCGCTGCAACTCTTTCTTAACTGTATTGAAGGTATTAATTCCTATTGGATTGGTTGCTGTTATTTTTTACTATTTGTACCATCAAGTACCTGCAAGTAAAACAGTGACTGCCATGATGGCTGAAAAGCTAACACCGTTTAACCCAGAGGGTTGGCGCGGCATCTTATCCGCACTGGCTGCTGGTGGTATTTTATTTGCATTTAACGGGTTCAAACAGGCTTGTGAAATGGCCGGGGAAGCAAAACGACCCGCGATTGCAATGCCCATTGCCGTCATCGGATCTGTCGTCGTTAGTTTGTTGGTTTACCTTTTGCTGCAATTGGCTTTCTTGTTTTCTTTATCACATGGCAACTTATTGCATGGTTGGCATGAACTATTTTTGAGGAGTGGCAATAGCCCCTTTGTTACAATCCTCCATGAAGATCACTTAAATTACCTAACCCCCATTTTATATACAGGAGCCATAATCGGCCCCTTGGCTGCAGGGATGATGTATATGGGCTCCGCCTCTCGCTCACTCTATGGCATGAGCAAAAACAATCAAATTACGCGCCTATTTTTTCATTTAAATACGCAACAAAGTCCTGTTTATGCGATCTTGCTAAACTTTGTATTAGGCCTTCTCATGTTTGCCCCATTGCCGGGTTGGAATAGCATGATAATCTTTTTAACCTCTTTAATGGCAACCACTTATGGCCTGGGTCCTATTTGTTTATTGGCACTGCGTCGCCGCCAACCTAATCAATACCGCCCGTTCAAGCTTCCTTTCCCAGGCGTCTGGAGCTATATCGCTTTTTATATTTGTACCTTGCTCACCTATTGGAGCGGCTGGAATATTGTTTCCAAAATGTGCGTTGCTATGTTCTTGGGATTGCTAGTCATGCTAGGGAACTTCTACTTCCGTCCGAAGTCCTACCAAGACCTCCACCGACTAGACTGGCGTGAATCTTCATGGGTTTGGCCCTATTTTGTCGGCATCGGTATTTTTTCTTACTTAGGTACCTTTGGAGGAGGGATGGGTAAAATCACCTTTGGCTGGGACTTGGTTTACTTAGCTGTCTTTTGCTTGGCGATACTGGGCATCGCTGTCCGGTATAGCTTACCTTCCTACAAAATAAAAGAATATATTCAGGGGCTTGATTTACCCACTCCACCAACGGACACTGCTTCTGGCAAAATAAAATAAGAACCCCATAACTCACAAGGACCTGAATATGACCGTAATTGATTCACATACCCTTATCATGACAGAGGTCATGACGCCAGAAAAAGCAAACTTCGCCGGCGATATTCACGGCGGTCATTTACTGCGATTGATGGATCAAGTTGCCTACGCTTGTGCGGCAAAATACAGTCATCGTTACGTTGTGACTTTGAGCGTGAATCAGGTTTTATTTAAAAAGCCCGTACATGTTGGCGACTTGGTCACCTGTAGGGCTAGCGTGAATTATGTGGGTCGCAGCTCGATGGAAATTGGAATACGCGTTGAGTCAGAAAATTTAAGGACCGGTGCAAAGACACACACCAATTCTTGCTACTTCACGATGGTTGCTCTTGATGAAAACATGAAGCCCGTTGCGGTTACTCCCCTTGATTTAAAAACAAAAGAGCAAGTAAGGCGTTTTGAAAATGCCCAATTACGAAAAGAGTTGCAAGCACAGTTTGAAAAAGAGCATAACAAAATTAGCAGCTCCCGTGAGTCAGATCAGCCGTTAGCGGATATGACGTAGTGTAACCGCCAGGGGACAATGTGCGAAAAAATTTAATGGGTGGCATATTATTAATTGTTGGAACCTCGATTGGTGGAGGCATGCTAGCGCTGCCGATGGCTGTTGCTGCGGGCAGCTATCTACATGCCTCTTGTCTTTTTGTCTTTGTTTGGTTGCTGATGATGGTCGCAGCGTTGCTCTTGCTGGAAGTCAACTTGTGGTTTCCAGATGGCGCTAACTTAATTTCTATGGCTAGAAAAACCTTAGGCCGCTCAGCTGAAATTATCACCTGGCTGTTTTACTTGCTTTTGCTTTACACGTTACTATCTGCGTACACAGCAGGCGGTGCTGATTTAATCAGTCAGCTATTTATTTACATCCATCTTCCCACCCATCCTGTGATCAATCGTGGCTTATTTGCGCTTATCATGGGCGTTATTTTATATTTCGGCGTTTACATCGTAGATCGAGTCAATCGTATTTTAATGATTCTGAAGCTGGCCTTATACCTGATTTTGATTGCTGCCTTATTCCCTGTCGTTAAGTCTACGCATCTGTGGGATGGTCATTTTTGGGAAATAAAATCAGCGTTATTGGTGATTGTGACCGCCTTTGGTTATGGCTCGATTATTCCCTCTCTGAGATCCTATTTTAAAAGTGATCTGCACATGTTGCGGCTGTCCATCCTCATTGGCAGTTTGATTCCTTTACTGTGTTATTTGATCTGGAATTTTGTGGTAGCAGGCACGGTTTTTCACCAGAGCTTATTGCAGTGGTCAGGGCAATCGCATGCGGTTACTCACCTAACGCACGCATTGACCGCGATCATTCATACTCCGTGGTTTGATACGGCTGCCGAATTATTTACAGCACTGTGCATTAGCACTTCATTTCTGGGCGTGGGGCTTGGTTTGACTGATTTTATTGCGGATGGGCTTCGTGTTCGAAAGCATGGCCTTGCATTATGGTTCGTGTTGGGACTAAGTATTTTACCCCCCTTGCTGATCGTGATTATTGATCCGTCTATTTTTATTCCAGCACTCACTTTTGCCGGCTTGTGCTGTATTTACTTACTCGTATTTTTACCGGCATTAATGGCCTATGTGGGCCGGTATTGTCGGATGAATATGGCAAAAGGGTACCGAGTTTCAGGAGGAAAATCGCTTGTTTTAGCTGTTATTGCTATCTCTTGTGCCTTAATGATCTATAGCATTTACACTATTTTTCCGGATGTCTTAAAGATGCTTAGCTGATGAAAAAAATAAAACTTTTAATCTTAGACCGCGATGGTGTCATTAATTTAGATTCGGATAACTATATCCGTTGTCCTGATGATTTTATTCCGATTGAATCGAGCCTGCGTGCCATTGCGATGTGTAACCAAGCACAAATTCCCGTTGTGATCGCAACGAATCAATCGGGCGTTGGCCGTGGCTACTTTTCCATCGAAACGTTGAATGCTATCCACGATAAAATGCATGCGGCATTAAAGAGCCAAGGCGCTTACATAGATGGTATTTACGTTTGTCCTCATAGGCCCGATGCCGGCTGTGACTGTCGAAAACCCAGTCCAGGCCTTTTGCAATCGATTTCGGCTGATTATCCGAAAGAATTCGCGTATTGCGTGATGGTGGGGGATAGTTGGTCAGACTGGCAGGTTGCTAAAGCGATGGGGATAACCCCTTATTTGGTTAGAACTGGGAAAGGCGAGCGTACTCTGGCTAAATACGAGAACGATATTCCACCCAACCATGTCTTTGCGGATTTAGCCGCCGTTGTAAAAGAGGTGTTTCATTTATGATAATACGAATAATCGTTGCTCTTTTCGCATTTGGAATTTTATATTGCCTGGCTTCAGCAGCATACTGCTTGATTCGATCGACGAATAGCTCACTCGCGCTATTAGGCTCTCTTACTTGGCGGGTGCTCGCCTCGGTTGTTTTGTTTTTATTAATTTTGCTATCCTATTCGCTAGGGTGGATCAATCCTCACCCTGCCGCGTTTCTGCTGAAGCTAGAGGCCGCGCAGAAGCACGGCCCAATAGTCGAGAAGGAGAGTCATGATGGGGGTACACCTAGTTAATCTGGCAGTCGCTTCAGCCATCGTTGCGCTGATGGGGATGATTTTAGGCGCAAAAAAACTTCGAAAAGCCGTTGTTATCTCGTTAAGATCATTGCGCAATGACCCTAGCAAAAAATAATACAGATCCTATTCATCCGACAAAACTGACTCATCTAGCGTAAATTCTGTTTATTCAACTGATTTTGCAACCTATCCCGATTATTTTCCATACTATTGATCTGTCGATTCAGTTCTGTGATCTCACGTTGCCCTTCGTTAATTTTTTGGTTCAGCTCTTTTCGTTGTGGACCTTTTGCTTGACTGAGTTGCTGCTCCCAATCTCGGATATTCCGATTTAGGGTACGAATCTGACGAGCAGCTTCCATCATGCGTCGATTATTGTTATCCATCTCTCCCTGAATCAACCGAATGGCATCAAAAATACGTCGCCCAGCCTCGTAGGCATTGCGAAAGGAAACAACTTGATTTAGTGAGCAGAAGTTTGGAAAATCTTTTCCAGAACGGCCTAGATTGTAACCCGTCTCAGGAACACAATATTTTCTTAACCCTCGCCGCCATTCCTGATTAAAGGGCTGTGCTCTATCTGGTGGACAAATAGGATTGTAATTTTGTCCATTCACTCCAAGACGAAAACCATTGGCTGGACGACAAAATTCCCTGGCTCCCGCTTCAAAGCCACGAGCATACGCCTTTGTATTCACATCTATCTCAAACTTGGCACAGTCGGTAATATCACGCCCTAAATTACGTTGCCATTGCCCCTGGCTACTATCGTTAAACCCCATGTCATACCAATTAATTGTCTTACATTGCTGCTGCGTTAAATGTGGCACGCAAGCTGTCAATAGAACCGCAGCGCTCATTGTCAGTGACCACTTTATCGTTGTTTTTAATTGAATCATCTCACTATTCCTCTTTACCTGCTCAGGTTAAATTAACGGCCGGCCCCGCTGTGTCTCAAAAGAGTCAGACATCGCAGCCTCTATTGCGTTTAATGTTCCAAAATTTAAACCCACTGACGTTTCCACGCATTTATCTTCTTGGGGATCATGCACCTTTATGCCCAAATAGACACGTTCATCTAAGCACGAAAAAACCCGACGAATTTCTTTTTGGCCGAGCAAACTATCGTTATCCAGATACGCATCCTCGATAAACCGTTTCGGTGGCATATGCGTATCTTGCCACGCACCATAAATGCTAAGCGGGTTTGACGTACAACTTGAAAAGAAAAACCCTTTTAACAAGTCGTATTTTTTAGTCAGTTCAATATGTGCCACCGCTGTTTCCAAAGATCGACCTTCAATCGCCGACCTTGCCCAATTTAATATTATACCAAAGCCGCCTATTTTAGAGATGGCCTCAATCTCACTCTCCAATCCTAAAAACCCTTTTTCCGACTTTTTTTTCGGGATATAAGCATCACAATGTTCTAAATTTAAATCAATTCCATCCCAGCCCATCTTTTTCAAATCACTCAAGGAATGTTGAAAACAAGAGACATTTCCTTTTTGATCCTTATCCGTGTTTTTGGGAGACGAATGGATATGCACCGCCCTCACCAACTGACGACCAAAAATATCATGGAGGCGACACACATAATCTCGAAGCTCGGCAATACCTTTTACCGCAGCCTTTCTCGACACGTCTTCCATCGAAGCCAAGCCAAATGACGCGTTTTTATTCGACATTTGCATCATAAAAGGTAACGTCGTCATCGTGAGCGACCAATGAGCGGGAATATGGTCTTTTAGAAAATCCACCGGATATCGATCCGTATTCATGAGAAATGGATGCTCAATCCCCGCAATATTTTGATTTTCAGCCAAGCGCTGAAAATAGCGGGACTCCATTTCCAAATCCCATGGATCAACCGATGGAGATGTGGCGTATGCTGAAATATAATACGAACGAGTCATGAGGGTTTTATTCCAAAGCCTTCGCTTTTCAGTGAATGACGACTAAAAGCGCGAGCATATCAGTCACATTCGTGCTTTGTCAACGCAACTTACCCTCTGAAATTTTAGGGGAGAGGCTGGTAGACTCGCGCGAAAAATCGGGTCATAATTCGAGGGAAGGTTGTCTCATCTATATGAAGACAGACCCATCTTGAGTCGATCACTCATGTATGCCTGGCTCAAACTCAAAACACGTTAATCACTTCTAGAAAATGATAGACTTTAGATAAGGAGAAGAGGCTTGAACCTATTAATTGCAGGAGCAACCGGATTTATTGGAACAAAACTCGTAGCAGCGTTGCAATCCAAGCATACAATTACCGCATTAGGCCGCGATAAAAAAAAGCTACGTCGCCAATTTGATCACTCTATCCATACCCTGGACTGGACAAGCCTGCCGGATTTAGACGCTCGCGCCTATGATTGTATTATCCATCTTTGTGGTTACAATCTGGCTGCTTCGCGATGGAACGCGCGTGTTAAAGAAGAAATCATTCAATCTCGCGTTGCTACAACATCTGCCTTAGTCGCTTGGGCAATCAAACACGAAGCGAAACCCCATTTTATTTGTGCCAATGCTGTGGGAATTTATGGAATGCAAGACAACACAGATAAGGCAACGTTTGATGAGGATAGCGTCATTGATCTTGAAAATCCCCGTGATTTCATGGGTGAAATAGGCATTCGTTGGCAGCAAGCACTGGAGCCCGCGATAGATTATGGGTTAAATGTCACTAGTGCACGTTTTGGCGTTGTTCTTGGTTACGGTGATGGTATGCTCAAAAAGCTTTTACCCAGTTTTTATCTCGGGCTCGGCAGTATTATCGGTGATGGAAAACAGATGATATCTTGGATTCATATCGATGATGTTGTGGGTGCGATTTTATTCTTGGTTGACAAACCCCATTTAACGGGGGCCTTTAATATCACCGCTCCAAACCCGGTCTCTCAATCTGAATTTGCACGAGCACTCGCAAAAACAATACATCGACCCTTATTTTTAAAAATCCCGGCTGTTATGATTCGACTTTTATTCGGTGAAATGGGGGATTGCCTTCTACTTCACGGTCAGCGTGTCATACCTCATCGTCTACTCACCCTCGGTTACCACTTTCATTACCCCCACTTGATCGATGCACTCCGTGACAAAGGCATGAGATCCATAACATAAGGGGTGACTATCCATGACATCTACGGCCCTCGTATGGTTTCGACAAGACTTGCGTCTTTATGACAATCCTGCATTTACAGCAGCCTGCGCTAATCATGATGCGATTATCCCTTTATACATTCTAAATGAAACGGAAAGCTTAGGTGCGTCTCAACGATGGTGGCTACATCACAGCTTGAGATCCTTAGATCAAAGCCTAAACCAACTCGAACTCAACTTGTGCCTGCGTCGAGGAAATGCATTCTCTGTTTTAAAACAATTGGCGATAGACTATAAAATTGAATCCCTCTATTGGAACCGCTCTTATGATCCTCTTTCGATAGAGCGTGACACAGTCATCAAATCGTTTTTTCAGAAAAAAGGCACTCGTGTCGAGAGCCGCCAGGGTTGCTTACTAAATGAACCTTGGGAAATAAAAAATAAATCTGGCGGTTTTTTTAAAGTATTCACCCCCTACTGGCGCACTTGTTTAAACAAGATAAAAATTCCTAACTCGTATACCCCCTCCCACACACCCAAAGGGTTAAAAGCCGATAGCGATTCTCTGGCCAGCTGGAAACTACTACCGACTAAGCCGAATTGGGCTCATGCATTTGGCGATTATTGGCAGCCTGGCGAAGAAGGTGCTTTGAAGAAATTAGCCCATTTTGTTGATACGCATCTGAAGGGCTACCACAGTTCTCGTGATGAACCGGCTAAAGATACAACCTCAAAACTTTCTCCTCATTTACATTTTGGAGAAATCAGTCCTTGGCAAATTTGGCGCACGCTTGAATTGGCGAAACTGGATCCGGATTGCGACTTAATATCTGTCGATCGATTTTTATCTGAACTTGGCTGGCGCGAATTTTCCTACTATTTACTGTATCATTTTCCTTCTTTACCACACGCCAACTACAAGTCGACTTTTGACACGTTTCCCTGGGAAAACAAGCCCGATTTTCTAACCCGCTGGCAAAAAGGAATGACCGGCTATCCTATTGTCGATGCGGGAATGAGAGAGTTATGGCATACCGGTTATATGCACAATCGAGTACGTATGATTGTTGCCTCATTTTTAACAAAAGATTGTCTGATTGACTGGCGCCTGGGAGCGAGCTGGTTTTTAGATACGTTAGTGGATGCTGATTTGGCGAGTAACTCAGCGAGCTGGCAATGGGTTGCTGGATGTGGGGCTGATGCGGCGCCTTATTTTCGTATTTTTAATCCCGTTTTACAGGGCGAAAAATTCGATCCCCATGGCGATTATGTGAAACGATGGATTCCTGAGCTTAGAACGGTCCCTGTTCCTTTTGTTCATGAACCCTGGATGGCACCGGAGGATCAACTCGGAATAGTCTTAGGTCACGATTACCCTGAACGTCTGGTTAAACATAATGAAGCAAGGCAAAAAGCCTTGCTTCATTATAAACGGATTAAAACCCACGAATCAAAATAAAAAGCCGCTTAATCGTTTTGATCGGAGCTTTTCATCCCTAAGCACAAGCTGTTGGACAATGAAACCAATTCCAGCACACATTGCATCCAAAATCCATCGATTTACAATTATAGCATTCAGAGGCAAAACAACCCACTGGGGTTCCGCTTGGTATGCAGGTATCATCCTTGTCGCGTAAACCTAGCTGTATTCCATCGAATACGAGAGAAATCTTAGTGACAAGGCCTGTTGGTAGGGGTTCATTTGATTTCAGGCTGAAGCTTATCAAGCCATTGCTTGTCGCCATTTCTGTTACCACCACAACGGCTGGTTGACTGAGTTTTAACAGAGATAACGTTGAATTCGGTGGGTTAGTCTTAAAGTTATCGAAGACTTTCGAGGTCCACATCTCCTGAAGAAAGCGAAGAGACATCGATTGCTCGGCTTTTCCAGGCTCATTTGAAAATACAGTCACCTTTTCTACATCGGCTGCTTGCATCGATAACACATAACTATTTTTCCCCGTCTGCTTAATCACACCCGCCTTCCCAAAAAGAGTAAACATAAACGTTGGCTTTGGTTTGGGAGTAACGCTCTGGGTTTGGGTTTGGATTGTGGCTGCGGCTAATGCATAAACCGTCGGCGAAGCGCCTATGGAAAATGCGAGCAGAAGCGATACAAAAAAACGCACTAACTTCTTCATTTCAGACTCCAATCGTTGAACAGACTGATCATTATAGCAGTCTCAAGACTAGACGACTGCCACAGCAATCCAGTCAAAAAATCTTTTTTCAGTCATACACTTCCCCACGATAATAAATCGCAATCACCGATGGGCGCCCACTTCGACGGGACAATTGAATAACAATATCAATGACATTCGAAACCAACTCTCTGAGTAAGGTCAAGGGGAATGCGGACCCAGAACGCAATAAAAAAAGTTGAGTCAATCGTTCCAGTGCCCGACAGGGTGAGCCTGCATGTATGGTGGCCATTGATCCACCATGCCCTGTTTGGCACGCTGAAATAAAATCATAGGCTTCGTGTGAGCGAAGCTCTCCCAAAACCAAACGATCAGGCCTCAATCGCAATGAGGTGCGCAACAGTTGTGCTAGATCAATCGGCTTCGCTAAAAAATCATCGTCTCGCGCCAATAAAGACAAACTATTATATCGGCTAATCGGCAGCTCTGGCGTATCTTCCAAAACAATCACGCGCTCATCTTTACGTATCGCGGATAAAAGCACACTTAATAACGTTGTTTTTCCTGAGCCCGTCTCACCCGATATCAATAGCGTTTTTTTAGCCAACAGTGCCGCTCTTAGAAAAGACGGCCAATCTGCTTTCTCTAACAACAACTGCAATGAATCACTTTTTTCAACTGAGCTATCTTGCGAAAGAGAAAAATAAGCCGGTGTCATCAGCGACTCCCATGTTCGCCTCTGCTCGCTATGCTTTCGAATTGAAAAGCAAACAGATCGAGATATCGGTGGCAACACTGCCTGAATTCTAGACTGATCATACAGCTTTCCCGAAAGCAAAGGTGCCTGAGCATTAAATATTTTTTCATTTTCATTTGCAATCAGCTGAAGAGCACGCATCACATGCAAGACATGAAAGCCGAGTAACGTG
Source organism: Coxiellaceae bacterium (assembly GCA_044359385.1). GTDB lineage: Bacteria > Pseudomonadota > Gammaproteobacteria > JAJRRL01 > JAJRRL01 > JBIKMG01. The sequence continues at coordinate 33,619 of JBIKMG010000004.1, read as the reverse complement.
TGGCGAAAAATACAGCCGCCCTTCTCAATGTATACCTCTCCCGGCTTATTCATCATAATTTCAGTGACCCCTGGGTCATCCAGCCAAGGCCTCAAAGGAGTGAGCAGTTGCTCAGATGTGACATGTCCCATGCGATTCCTTAAAAAACAATATCTCTACGAACAAAAATAGAAATCTCTGACCCAGGATCTAAATAAATAGTCGGTGATATACTTTTGTTTTTCTCTAAATCAGACATCGCTGTATTCGCAAATGATTCAGAAACTTGTGATCGTAGCAGTTGCCCTGCTGTTAACGTACTTTCATCCACACCACCCGATAACTGCGTCCCTGAAGACAAGACAGAATATAATCCCGCATCACCAAAGCGTTTCCAAAAATGTGTATGGATGCTCGATGCTTCTATACCGATGCGACCCATCGGATCCATACCCGGCGCATCAAAAACAACACTGCTTCCATCCGGAAGCACCATTCGTTCCCACCGAATACCAACACGTACCTGGGTCGCAGATACTCCATTTTGATACTGTCCAATAATGCGCGTACCTACGGGTAACAAAAGCCGCATAGCATTATAAGAATAGACCGGCTCCGATAAAATGGCTCGTACAGGCCCCGAAAAATCAGACTGTATGGCTGACTCTAAAACCGCATGCAATACCTCTCCTCCAACCAAACGCCGATCACCCAGAGCGGCCTCGACTTGATCGACATCGGATGAAGCATGGTTACGCTGTGGCTCAGAATATACCAATGCACTAGCACTCAAGCGCTTCGGATCTAAAATCTCTTGCTTTGATTTTAATCCGTGAATAGCCTGTATTTGTTTAAGTGGCTGTGGCTGTTCCTGATCTATCTTGACAACCGTTTCATTCAGGAAGGCCAAATTTGATGCTAAGTCATTCTCAACCTCCTGAAAATTAGCGGTACCTGATACACTTGGCCTCGTCTTCTCTTTACTTCCAAAAAACCCATATACAATCAAAACAATCAAGATGACGATAATGGCCAGTGAATACAAAAAAGATCTCTTTTTCTCCGGAAAAGAATAAGCCGAAATCAATTTTTCAGAATAAAGCCGCTTAACCATGACAACCCCTCTGGTCTAGGAGAGGACTAACGCGACTCAATACAGCCTGCTGCTTTCCTCGTTTTAACAACCACCGCGTACTAATGCTCGGGAGCAAAAAAATCCGATCATGAATTCTAAAGTTGGTTATATAGCTTTGCTTTAAATCCTCCGACAATCGATAAATGGCGGGAAGCGCATTATTAGGCCGCCATGAAAAATACGTATACGAATTATCATCGTACATCCACAAAGGCTTCAACGACTCATCGCCTTGAAAACAATACGGATGGTAATACGCCTTTTTTTTCTTGCCTTGACTTCTGTTGCCAGGTAAAAAAACATGGACAAAAATAAGTGGTGTCGCCGTCTTTTGATGGGATGATTTTATTTTAAATAACACCCATTGATTATTCATCCTTACGATTAGGTCTGTATCCGAATTTGGCGTTTTAGGTTTAATCAAAATTGAGTTTTTTGAGGCCTTAGATTGCAAGACTTCCCACGCCGAAGAATCCCCACAGTGAACACTCTTGATTGACTCTGCTCCCTCAAAATGGATAGATGTCACATAGAGCTGCGAAAAAGTAAGCGCATAAACTTGTCCTTTTTGATAATAGATGGTCTTAATCGAAGACTCCGCTTCAACCATGCCAAACGCAAACAGCGAAATAATTAAGACACCTGACTTTATTTTCCACTTCATTTTACTGTCCCACCGTATAATAATACACAGTAAATCCCATCCAATTGGTCAGCCGGTCCTCCGGATCTTGAGGAAGTCCTTGGTATCCCCAAGAAATCAAAGCGGTATGATTCTTTATTTTTGCTTCCTTAATCGATGACGACATATCTATTGAGGTAAAATGAACTTCCGCAAAAGGACGATCGACTGAATCAGTCGATTTATTTCGATGCTTAAACGGCAATATAATGATGTCATCTATTTTTATTTTTCTGATACCCTCGCGTCCCAATTGTCGCAATCGACTTTCTGGATTCAGTGATGACTGCTCTTTGCGATACGACAAGCCGGCACTTAAACTAGATTGTTGATTCACTGCTCGGTATTGATAAGAAAAACTACTCGCGGCATAAGACTCTCTCATCATGACATAGTTGGCAATGTTTGAACGAGTTGCAGCTTCTGTTGGCTTAACATGACCACTTTGCTGTGTCACCCAGGCCAGTCCATTGCCCGAATCATGCAAAACAACCAAATCTTGATGTTTTAAAACAGTTTGCCAAAATTGAATACTGACCATGACAACCAACGACACGCCGAGTAGGCAGCAAAGGAAGAACGATTTTCTTACCTTATTCGTTAACTCATTCATTTCTTTTTCTAACCGTGTTTCTGAACAAGAAAAATAACCCTCTATCCTGGTCTTCGATTTCTTCGTGAATATATTTTTTATCATTTAGCCAACCTAACTCCTGCCTTAATCGCAGTGGATGCTACACTAAAATTCAGCCCTCTCGATTCTTGATTGCCCGACAACTGACCGCCCATGTGTTGCGCTGCTAGCACACACCGCTTGATCATAAAAAAGGATAAGGCACTCATCAGAATAACGGGGATTAGTTGTAACACCTGTATTCCTTTCGCCTGTGTTTGATACAATTCGTCAAACATCGTGTGTAACAAATAAAAAGATAAATTTAATGCAATCGATACCAACAAAAGTGTCATAAAATTTGAAAGCAACAATTCCAACCAAGACCAAGTGACTTTTGATGTTGTGGCAAAGAAAGCAAATCCCAATACAAAAGGCGCAGAGGCTAACAGCAAGGCAATCATGATTTTACTAATCATCACTTGAACAAATCCATACAAAATAACCCCGACACCACAAATCCAAAGAACAAGCCCAAGAAGAATCGGGAGCGGGCTTGAAAAACTCGCCATCTTCCATACCCAAAGACCCACACTAGCCACCTCAACCATTAACCCTTGCGAAAGAGATTCTGTCGTCCCATGCATCGGTATCGATGACTGATAAAAAACATGGGAGGTTAGCGTTTGAACCAACTCAGCCGAACCCATCGTAAAAAAATTGACAAGTACTGCTTGGAAAATAGCCCAGTTCAACATCAATGCTGTGACGCCAATCAGCTTTATCAGTAACAGAGAAAAATCTTTCCAAACCAGTTGAAACCAACCACTCAAAACACCATAACCGACTAAAATCAGGTAGATTAATAGACAAATAAGCAGCGGTGTTTTAAATGTTGTTGAAATGAAATCATAGGTTTTTTCAATAAACCCTGAAAGCAAGGCTTGAATCGTTTGATCCGTCTGCGCAATCGAATCGGCATAATCGATAGACATGCTCAAGCCTCCATAAACGATTGTTCAACTTGAGCACGGATGTTCTCAGAAGGAACACCTAGCTGCTGACAGCCTAAAGGTGCACAAGATGCCATAAAAAAAACTAGAAAACAGAATCCGAATCTAAGCAATAAACTCATTATTTTCCTCCCACCTCTCCCAAAAATTTGTCCGCATTAGCTGCCAATTCCAAATCATGGTGCATCCGCCAACTCACTGCCTGATTACCAATCGCTTGCATATGGATCATTTCCACCTCTAAATAAGCAATTTCCACTAATAATTTATTATTAATATCTAGCGCCGACTTAGCGCTGGCTGCCGTCTGAATCTTATTGCTCAACTCATTAATTTTTGTTGTATACGAAAGCAACCGATCATATTCAGCAGCAGACTCTGTTTCTAAAACAGAATTCGTTTGAAGCGTGCTCTCAATTTCTGGTTGTTGTGGCGACTGATTCGAAAATTCATAAATATCTCGATTTTGTTTTTTAAAGTTTTTGCTGGTTTCCACATCGGATAACGCGGACTTCCAGCTGTTTTCAGACCAGACACGCTCATTTAAGCTATCTTTTTTAAAGCCCAAGGGATTGATCGAATCAAATTCACCGCGTAATTTCTCCATATCACCATGCGATATGTTTTTCATTTCCTCGATCACCTGGGTGTTTTTTAGTGTTCCTAGAATAGCTTTTGCATCAATGACGGGAACAATCGCTATAGCTTGACTATTTGCCCATACTATCCCGATAAACCATAGACTCATGCGCACTTTAATCATGGCTTACGCTTATTCTATCTAACAATTGATCCACCAAAAAATCCGTCGCCAAAACTCCCTCCGCCTGCATTGACTTTAATGTCTCGATGTTTTTTACACTGGCTGACAAAATAGGAATGAAACGAGCTATTTTTTTTAGGCTGAGTCTAGCGACAACAGACTCTCTTCCATGCTTGACCAACATCCATCGTTCAGACACAACCAGTGCTCGAACAACTTGAAGCTCACTCTCTGAAAGCCTAAGAAAATGACTGTAAACCTGCTCGCTTGCTTTTTCATTACCGAAATAAATTTGAGTCGGGCAATTATCCAACACCATATCCTGAACACCCGATTCATAAATACTACTCGGAGACTGGGTCGCAATTACCAAATGTGCATTCATTTTCCTTAATGTAGGCAACCAACTGCGCATCTTATCACGCCAATAGGAGTCGGAAAAATATTGCCAACCTTCATCTAACGTAATCGTTACTAACTCGCCTGTGCAGACCTTTTCAATTCTATAAAATAGATACATCAACACCAGCTTTCTGAGCAAGGCAGGCGCTTGGTCGAGTAAATAGGTCATATCAAATGCAACAGCACAACTAAACGTTAACGTATCTCTTAAATTATCAAAATACTGACAGAACTCGCCCTCTACTTCGTTTTTTTCAGCACCTATCCACGGACTAAAATTATTTAAATACTGATAATTTCTGGGCAACATTCGTAATACGTTGGACAAATATCGCTGCTCTGGCTGTAAATTTTCATATGCATAATCCACACAAGACCGAAGCACCGCTCGGTCATCCGCCGAAACCGGCTCTTCTTGCATAGACAATGCGATCTGCTCAAGCCATGTTGTCAAAAAACGTCGTGTTTCTGGGGTATCTACTAATGAAAAAGGATTTAGCTGCATTGATTCTATCGTAGGATCGAAGCTCAGGTATTGGCCTCCAATCGCTTTAAAATACAAATACGCTCCTTTGTCTCTATCAAAAAAGAAACGCTTCCCTCCCAAACCAGAGCGCATCGCATCCAAATACGTTAACAATACCGTTTTACCACTGTTGCTAGCGCCTAATACTAGCGTGTGCCCTAATGATGGATTCAACCGCGAACCCATCGTGTGAAAATTAAAGTAGTAAGGCATCTGTTCTTGTGTTTCCAGTAAGCAAATCGGGCGGTTTAAATGATTTTTCCCTCGATGACCGGTAGAAAATCCTCTAATCGGATTACAATGCGAAAAATTAATCGATGTGATTAATGATTTCCTAACTCCTTTGGCAATACCCCCGGCCTGCATACCCCAAAATGCCATCTCCAGACCCAAGGCTTCACGTACACAACCATATCCTTGTTCAATCAAGCAAGCCTGTAAATCTGTTATATTTTTATCTAAGCTTTTTTCATCATCTGCAAATATCAAGACTGAATATTGGTGATATCCGATGGTTAGACTTTCACTGGCCACCTTGTCCTCTAAGTCAGATAACGCGTCACACTGTGAAATGGCCTGATCTGATGTTGATTTCAGTTTAGATCGTTGCTGTCGAATGAGACGCATACCCGAATCTTTTGCTAGCGGCTCAAATGATTGAACCTTGACCCACTCAAAACTTAATCGACTCAATGGACAACTACCTTGTAACGAACTCTCCGGCGGATATTTTTTAATCGAAACAATAGCCCCTAGCTTTTTTTCTTTTTCATTCATCCCTAGATAATGTATTATTTTTCCTATTAATAGCTGCTTGTCCGATAATACATCTCCTAATCTCGCGGGATTTAACGAAAATTCGTTGACTGTTTTTTTATGGGATATTGAATAGCCTGCATTAACTACGACAGATAAGGCGTCTAGCAATGAAACAATTTGATCTTCCTCTTTTTTTTCTGTCAATAGTCTTGGCTTAAATGGTTTCATTAAAGAAAGAACTAAATTTTGAAGCTGTTCTAATTGTGTTATTAATCGATCGTCGCCCCGCCTAGCTTCTCTCTTCTTTCGCTTTTCACTAAAGGCTGGCTTGCACAATAACGTTAAGAATAAATCTTGCTGATAGTACTCACCACTCACCTGTGGTTCGATTAATGCGGACAAGAAATCATCGGTCAACACTTGATTGATTCCCTGCTCAATTCGGCGACGATACTCGGTGATCATACACGCATTTCCTTCCGATAAGTTCATAATCACCTGATGCCAAACTGCTTGTGCCAGACGCAATGACTCCAGGCCTTTTACAGCTAAGGATTCACTGCTGAGTTGAATAATCGAACCGATACAACCATTTTCTAACATAAAAATAGAGGGTGTAATCAGCTCAGATAACCCCATCAATTCGCCCACTGAAAATATTTCTTGTTGGTTAACCCACCTCATAATATGCCTGCCCTAAAATTTTAGTTAACTGTTTGCCTTGTTGAGATAGACTTCTGATAATTATCGTGATTAAGTGACAATCCCAATAAAAGACAACGCGCCCTAACACATAAAAAATAAAACCCACCAGAAAGAAACCTAATCGATTCGTTAGAATAATCAATGCCAATGTAGCGGACAAAGAAAAAAACAAATACTCAATCGAGACCCCAAGAATCATTGCTGGCCGAGTTAAGGCTAAAAATAATGTGGCTTTTTCTGGATACAAGGCACTCATTCAATACCATATCCCAGTGTTTGCAAAATATATTTAGCACCAAAAACAATGCAAATACCCAGTACGATAGACATCGCTCTTTCCTTCGGTATTTTACCCATATAAACGGTTCCATAACCCACAGCAACAATTGCAATAACAGCCAAACAACGTGCAATATTAGACTGCAACAACTCAACTAGCTTGGTTAAAATTGTTGTAATCTGAGAACCGCTATCTGCTCTTGCCAGCGACCCATAAAATACCAAAACAACAGGTATTAATTTTCGTAAAATTCCCAACATCTGCACCTCCATTCTCTCAGTCAATCGACGTATCTATATTGATGATGCTAACAAGCCGAAAAAATCCGAACTACCGTCATTATTACTGTTACCTTATACCGCTTATTTCCTTCTTAAATGCTTCTCTTCATCATTTTGGGTCTCTCAGAGGCTGTCACTTTGATTTTATAGAAAAATTCGAACGCATAGCTTTTTATTCTCTTGGGTGATAAAATAGTTATTCTTTGCAATGACGCAATTATTATAGGGGAGGGAATCCATGCTGAAACTTAAGCGTTTCCTACTTAGCTCACTGTTACTGCTATTTGCTTTTTACAGTGTTTCGTATGCCACAGAAATTGATCTTATTTATAATCTAAGTGGGCCGGATGGCTCCGACTGCGAAGCTGCTTGGCATGGTGCTCGTATTGCAAAACATATCCTCCATCAAAATGGCACGCCTATTCATTTAGTGCTTTACAATGGGCAATCCGTTTCCAAACTCAATGCGGCTATCGGAAAAATCTGCGCCCAATCCAAATCAACACCCATCGTTATTGGCCTAGGCACTCAGCAAGAAATAACAGCTGCGGCTCAACCGTTATTGGCTGCCAACAAAATTTTTATTGCTGCTGGCAACATCGGCGAATATGCTGAAAAAACCGAACTCGGCGATCACTTCTTTTTCGTCTCGGCTAAAACGACACGTGAAGAAGACCCTGCTCGAGCCCGATTTAACAAGCTCTATCAGGAACGCTTTCATCAGGAACCCACAGATACTGCTTACAAAGGATTTAATGCGGTCATGTTAGCTGCAACTGCCTTAGGCAGAACAACCAATCACTCTTCATTAGAGCTCGCCCAAACAATTAAGCGCTTAACAGAGAACGATAGTTTAAGTTCGTACCCTTTGTTAACAACGGGCCTCTCACGAATGAAAAATCTAAGCTAATACCGTTTGCTCTATCTATGAATGCAAACACAAATATCCCTGTTAAAATGAACAAGTGCAAAATAGGTGTTATTTTTTTATCTATCCAAAAATACCTGACAAGCTGCTTGACTATGCAGAAAAACTACATTACATTCCTGACTGACCTTCTTTTAACTCACTAGGAGACAACTCTGTGAAAACTCTACTTTTAAGCCTAAGCGCTCTTTCTCTAATTACTTTTGGCAGCTTTGCAATCGCTGCTGACAAAAGCCCAGCAACTGCAACTGCAAACACCGCCCCCTCTGACGCAAGCAATGCTTCAGCTAGCGACAACAGCAGCTCGGATAACGACGACGCATCAGACAGCGATAGCACAGCTTCAGATGATGACAGCAGCGCAGATAGCGATAGCAACGATTAATTAAATCGAAAACTCAGCGGACCAATTAAACATGGGTTAACCAGTGTTTTAATTGGTCCGCTGTTTTTTTTCCGTAAAAAACCTTAAGCACCTGATGATTAGGCGACAATAAATACGTTGTAGGCAAAATCTCCGGCTCTGGCAAATGCCACCAGGCTCCTATATTTGAAACAATGACTGGGTAGCGAATATTGAGTTTATGGATAGCGCTCAAAAGTGCGCTTCCTTTTTTTCTGTCAAAATTAACTCCTAGAATTAGCAACTGACTTCCTAATTGTTGAGACAGTTTATTCATCGAATGTACTTCTTCCTTACAAGAAGTACACCAACCTGCCCAATAGTTCACAGCAATATAACGGTTATCCGTTACTGACACTTTCAGAAACTGACCCTCTGCGGTTTCAAGCCTCTGGGCACGGTCACAACTCAACAACAAAAGAGACCCAACTATCAGAAACCCGAAACCTAATCTATTCATCTACTCATTCGCCGAATGTACAATAACTTCATAATCTCGCGCCATCACAGCTGCCTTATGTGGATAGGATAAATACGCGTGTATGCTGCCTTCTGGGTCAACAACCGTAATCGTTGCTGTATGCGTAATCGTGTACTGACTCGTGTCATTCCCTGGTGCTTGCACCTTCGCAAAACTTACTTTCATCTCCTTTGCTAACTGCAGCGTTTTATCTAAAGATGTACGCAGCCCAATAAAGGTCGCGTTAAAGCTCGTCACATAAGCATGCATGCGCGTTGCTGTGTCCCGGTCTGGATCAACGGATACCATGACAATTTGTGGCAAATTATTCTTTAGTCCAGCTGATTTAAGTTGTTTCATCATCAAATTCAATTGCGCCAACGTCGTTGGGCACACATATGGACAGCTTGAAAAACCAAAAAATATAAAACTCCAATGCCCTTTAAGATCTGCATTGGAAAAGACTCTCCCACCATATCCTTCCAACTGTATTTTAGGCATCGGCAAATTTGTGGTTAGTATCGTTCCATTGATGCTTTTCTGGGACCCTAGGTAACCCCCACTGTCCGCTCGAGAAGTGATCTTCCAAAAAACAAACACGACTAACAACACCATACATAAAGCAAAAATAGATGCTAATCGCTTGTTTTTCTTTTTTCTTTCATTTTCCAGATTCATTTTATGCTCCTAAGTAATGATCAACCAGCAAAACAACAAATAGCAATAACAAATATAAAATAGAGTAGCGAAAAGTCCGCATAGGCCAGTCCTTCCGCTTGCCTCGCTTTATCGCATAAATATACGCTAGAAAAATAAAATTCAGGGGAATAACACAAACCAAATATAACAGACCCGATAAATGTATCGAAAAAGGAAGCAACGTCACTGCAAAAAGCAACCACATATATTGAATCATCATCTGAATCGTATAAGGAATTCCTTTGACGACTGGCAACATAGGCACGTTAGCCTGGCGATACTCTTCAACACGAGAGATAGCCAACGCCCAAAAATGAGGTGGCGTCCACGCATAAATAATCAACATCAAAGCCCATGCGCCCCCCGTACAACTGTCTGTTACCGCTACCCAACCCAATAACGGAGGAGCGGCGCCCGCAATACCACCAATGACAATGTTTTGATCCGTTGCGTGTTTTAAATAAAACGAATAAATGCCGGCATAAACCAGGAGCGAAGCCAGTGTTAACCAAGCAGTTAACGCATTCACAAATACGAACAAAATCGCAGCACCGATAAAACCCAGCACTGCTGCGAAAACTAAACCCTGCAAAACGCTCACATGGCCTTGCACAACCGGCCTATTTTGTGTTCGTCGCATTTTAGAATCGATGTAACGATCTGCAATATGGTTAATTGCAGCAGCGCCGCCTGCTGCGAATGCAATTCCGAGATTTCCCCACCATAAAATGGACCATGGGATTGGATCTGAAGTAGCTAAGCACATACCCACAATTGCCGTCACCACCATCAAAGCAACAACGCGAGGCTTACACAACTCCCAATAATTTCGAAAGTACGCTGCTTTTTTTATCCGGACGTTAATCGCTGTTGTCATCTTTTTTCCTGTTAACCAATTTGAGATGTATGCAATAAAATCCGCATGTCTTCATAAACCCACTTCGGGATCACGTTGCTAGAATACTTCAAAACGACCCAACCATTCGGGTCTACGATGAGCACTTGTGGTTTCTTGCTAACGATTCTTTTTTTCCAAGCAGAGACTTGCTCCGAATCCAAACGCGCTATTTTATCGGAACGCTCTAACCTGGGAGTGGCGCACTGATTAGGCAACAATAAAACAACGGAACTACGCTCAATACCATTATGCGAAGCCACACGCACCTGATGCAGTTGATGCATTTCAAATTGACACCGTTTATCACAACACGCACCTTGACTGTCGTATAATAATAACCAACGACCCGACCAGTCCTTAAAACTAGCGACACCTCTCTCTTCGGACTCTATAGAAGCACCTGATAACGTCATCACCTGTAAATCTGAAACCGATGTGGAATGCACAAATTCACCGTGATTTTTTTTCTGAAAATGAAGCTTGCTCGTATGGTTAAAGACATAATGTGCTAACCATAGAGGAACAACGGCTACTGCGACTAGCAAAAATAAAATAACGATTAACTGAGTCCGACCTTTCATCATCCTACCTATTTCTTATTTTTTTTTACACACCACGAGAACGCCTCCCACCAACCACACCAACGCAAATATCCACCACTGCATCATATAAGCCAAGTGACGCGACGGTGGCACGGCTGTCAACCCAGGCCACTGTCTTTCATAGTGCCCCGGAATCTTGGGCGACAAACGCAGCACAAACGGGAAGACTGAATGCCCAATCTGCTTCTCTATCCTTGAAAAATCCCAATCCTGAATAACCCTAGCGCCTGTTTTTGATGGCAACCGCCAAGGCCCTAACGTATAACGCTGACCAATCGGTTTATATACTGTCCCGATCACCCACCCCTTGATTAATGGCGCTTGAATAGCTGGTGGATTCTGTCCATCTATCGAGGCCACCCAACCACGATCAACTAACACCCAAGGTTTAGATGGCGCCCATTCTAACGGGGTTATCACCGAATAACCAGACTGACCGTGACGTATATCACCCGAAATAAGGAAACTTTGCTTCTTTTTCCAGCTGCCCCATAACCTTAATCGACGAAAGGGGGTGATACGGTTTTCATCGAGGTCTGCTGCAAGCAAGTCAGGCTGTTTTTTTGTCCGCTCAATCACAGCCAACCATTCTTTTTTAGCTTGATATCGTGTGTACTGCCAATAACCCAAGCCAAGCAGAGCAAAAAAAACAAATCCGAATAAAATAAAGTACGCTATTTTTCGCCAAACCATCATGCCTCCAAAAACCTACGTCACTGCAAGCGACCTCGCCTTACAATAAGACCCATAGTAACAGTTGGCAAACCGATCAAACAGGGGAAAGCTTAGATTTAAAAATGACTCTCGTTGTTATTATTCGTTATATTTAAGCTCCCTAACGGTGTAAGATACCTTTACCTACTCATTTTCAAGGAGGCAAAAGAATCCTCGGATCTTAGATTTATCGGGAATCTCTGTTTTCCAAGGGAGAAACTCATGTTGTACTTTCTGCTCTTAATAACAACCGGTCTTCTAGTGAGCTTTTTATCTGGAATGCTTGGCATTAGTGGAGGCGTGATTCTAATGCCTATCCTTGTGTTTATCTTTGCCCACACCGCTCAACACACAGAGATTGACGCTATGCACTTAGCGATGAACACCTCATTGTTACTTGTTTTTATTAACTCCTTGATTACTGTTTTTGAGCAATTCAGAAAAACACCGATTAATACAGAGCTGCTTTTTTGTATTTTACCCGGCGCGCTCATAGGCGTTTTAATCGGCTCAGAACTGTCTCACTACTTAAGCACCCCTCATGTGATGGTCATTACCAGTACTGTACTTGTCTTTTTGGGACTACTGACCCTCTACGACTTCTGGGCACCCAAGAATAGAAGCGAAAACTTAAGTAAAACCCGATTATCGCTTTCTGGCTTCTGTATTGGCATTCCTGCTTCTTTCTTAGGAATTGGGGGGGGCAGCCTATTGGTCCCAGTTTTCAGCTATCAAGGAGTTCCGTTACAAAGAATCATTAGCACCTCCGCCATTTTCTCATTAGTCACCTCTTTTTTCACACTCGCGCTGATTGCGATAAGCACTCTCTCTCATAGCAAATCCATCACTGCTCCCCTAACTATCATCAATTGGTATGCTGTATTCGGTGTTTTGCCCCTAATGCCGATTGGAGTTCGAGCTGGTTCTCAATTTTTGCAGTATTTGCCGCAGCGAAAAGCGAAGCTCTGCCTCGGAGCCTTATTAGTCATTCTTGGCCTCTCTCTGCTTTTTAATTGATATTAGTCACCCTGACAGGATGAAAATACGGCTCATCCATGACTCTAAAAACGCATGCCTTTAGCTTCCTAATAATTGCTGAGCTTACACTTTATTGATTTTTATGTCCTACATTTTTTCTAAGCTCTCAATGCCCAACAACTCCAATCCTTTTTTAAGAACCTGACCAACCCAATCTACTAACGCCAAACGATGAGGCTGCTCATCCATTCCCTCCACACGGCAATCTCGAAAAAAAACATTAAATAAGCCAGCTGCTTTATAGAGATAATCCGTTAGTCGATTCGGCGTTAACTCGCGGGAAAGTGTGTACAAACAATCAGAAAAGCTCAACAAATGAATAGCCAAATCCATCTCGGCCGGATGTGTTATTTTAATCAACCCCATTTCGGCTTCACCCAGCTTGCGCCAAATACTGCGTGTCCGAACATAGGCATACAAAACAAAAGCCGCTGTGTTTCCATCAAACGCAAGCATTTTTTCGTAACTAAATTGATAATCGCTCTGGCGTGGGTTACTCAAATCCGCATATTTCACAGCACCCAAACCTAATATTTTAGCCGCTTGATCGATATGCTCTGGCGACCAATCAGGATGTCGTTTTGTAAAAATAGTCGCGGCTTCCTCTATGGCTTTATTCAATAAATCAATTAGTCGCGTTACTTCGCCGCTGCGTGTTTTTAGTTTTTTACCATCCACACCTAATACTAAACCAAAAGGGACATGATCCAATTGATGCTGACTGATATTATACAAGCCTGCCTTTTCTGCACACTCAAATAACATCTTAAAATGTAGGCTCTGACCTGCATCTGTTACGTAAATGAGCCGATCTGCTTTTTCTACCTCAACCCGATGCCTCAACGCTGCTAAATCAGTCGTTGTATAATTATAGCCACCATCACTTTTTTGCACAATCATAGGCAATGGATTGCCTTGCTTATTTTTAAATCCAGGAAGAAAAACACATTGCGCACCATCGGACTCTTTTAACAATGTTTTGTTTTTTAAAAGCTGAAGAATTTCCGGCAAAAAAGCATTATAAAATGACTCGCCGCGCGTTTCTATTTCTATCTTCAGTAATTTATAAATTTCATGGTAAGCCTCATAAGAAATATCACAAATCAATTGCCAGGCTTTTCTAGCAGATCGATCACCTCCTTGCAGAGCAACGACCTGGGCACGCGCTTGATTTTGAAATTCAGGCTCCGCATCAAAACGTTTTTTAGCAGCACGGTACCAATCCATTAAATCCGTTAATACTGCGTCTTTTTCACCGGACAAAACATCGCTTGCCTTATCGTTCATATAAGCAATCAGCATCCCAAAGGCGGTCCCCCAATCACCGATGTGATTCAAGCGCAACACATCATGGCCCAAGTAACTCAGCACACGCGCAAGACTGTCTCCGATAATCGTGGAGCGCAAGTGGCCAACGTGCATTTCTTTTGCGACATTGGGCGAAGAAAAATCTACCACGATTCGTTTAGGATTTTCCGTTTTTTTGACACCCAGTCCATCTGAAGATTTTCTAATCGCGTTAGCGATATTCGCAACAGCAGACTCCGCTACCCACAAGTTAATAAACCCGGGGCCTGCAACTTCCACCCGCGAAAAAAGTGCATCTCGCGCACTATCTTTCAATGCATTAACAACAAGCTGTGCCATTTCACGCGGGTTTCTTTTCGCTGCCTTGGCCAATGCCATCGCACTCGAGCATTGAAAATGACCAAACTCGGGCTGTGTAGCGCGCGTAATGACTGCCTGAAACTCGCCCGGACAAGCGATCGACTGGGCAAATGCCGCTTGCACAGCTGCTTCAACTTGCGACTTAAGACTGATCATCCTATATCCGTTAAAAAAAGAACCCAAATATAGCGCACATAGCTGCTTTTCGCGAGTGTAATTTAGCCATCAATCGATTATGATGTGCGACCCAGTTTGTTTTTAGAACTCAAAGCCACAGGGAGCGAACATGAGTCAAACTATTTTAACCTCCGAATCCGTCAGCGAAGGGCATCCAGATAAGGTTGCTGATCAAGTATCTGACGCTATCCTAGACGCTATCCTCGCCAAAGATCCCAAGGCACGCGTTGCCTGCGAGACCCTGGTTAAGTCCGGGATGGTCATCATTGCCGGTGAAGTGACGACAAACGCGTGGGTCGACATGGAAGCTATCGTCCGAAAAACAGTGCTGGACATTGGCTACAACAGTTCTGATGTTGGATTTGATGGCGCTACCTGTGCCGTCTTAAATGCTGTTGGCAAGCAATCAGCCGACATCGCTCAAGGCGTTGACCAACGACCAGACGAGCAGCTTGGCGCCGGTGACCAAGGCATGATGTTTGGTTATGCCACCAACGAAACCGAAAATTTAATGCCTGCACCGATTACCTATGCGCACAAACTCATGCAACGACAAGCGACCTTACGAAAAAGCGGCAAACTACCCTGGCTGCGTCCTGATGCCAAAGCACAGTTAAGTATGATTTATGAGAAAGGAAAGCCCGTCGGGATAGCCTGTGTTGTCTTATCAACTCAACACGGTGACTCCGTCGATAATAAAACCATTCACGAAGCAGTCATGGACGAAATCATTAAACCCGTACTCCCTGCACACTGGTTGAATGAAAAAACAAAGTACTTTATCAACCCAACAGGTCGCTTCGTCATTGGCGGCCCAGTTGCTGACTGTGGCGTCACTGGGCGCAAGATTATCGTTGACACCTATGGTGGGTTGGCCCACCACGGCGGCGGCGCATTCTCAGGAAAAGACCCCTCTAAGGTTGATCGCTCCGGCGCCTATGCGGCACGTTATGTTGCAAAAAATATCGTCGCAGCGGGCCTGGCTGATCGTTGTGAGGTGCAGATTTCCTATGCGATTGGCCTGGCTGACCCGACTTCCATCCATGTTGAAACCTTTGGCACTGCTAAAATCGATGAAAAAGAGTTGCAGCGACTGGTGTTTAGGTGCTTTGACCTTCGGCCCGGTGGCATTATTAAAACATTGAATTTATTGCGCCCAATCTATCAAAAAACGGCTAGCTATGGGCATTTTGGTCGAAACGAGCCCGAATTTACCTGGGAATTTTGCGATAAAGTAGCTTCATTAAAGGAGTTAGCTAATCAACTGGAGGGCGTTGCATGACCGTTGTTATGGTGAGTAAAGAAGAAAAAATAGGGGTAAAAATCATGAATACGAAGACTGACTACCAAGTTGCCGATATCAGTCTAGCTCAATGGGGTGAAAAAGAAATCGCAATGGCGCGAGACGAAATGCCTGGACTGATGGCTTTGCAAAAACGCTATCGCGCTGCAAAGCCGTTAGCTGGCGCACGCATTGCCGGCTGCTTACACATGACAATACAAACGGCTGTACTCATGGAAACATTAATTGAACTTGGCGCCGAGCTGCGTTGGTCCTCCTGCAACATCTTTTCAACGCAAGACCAAGCCGCTGCTGCAATGGCAAAACGAGGCATTCCTGTTTTTGCTTGGAAAGGGGAGACCCATGAAGAATTCTGGGAATGCATTGAGCGAACGATTACAGACAACAAGGGTTGGACACCGAATCTCATCCTAGATGATGGAGGTGATTTAACTCAACTCATGCATGAAAAATATCCTCACATGCTGAAAAATATCAAAGGCATCTCTGAAGAAACAACCACCGGCGTTCACCGCCTAGCTCAAATGGTTAAGAAAGGCGAGCTCAAAGTCCCCGCCATCAACGTGAACGATTCAGTCACCAAATCTAAATTCGATAACCTCTATGGCTGTCGTGAATCCTTAATCGATGGCATTAAACGTGCCACCGACGTCATGCTGGCTGGAAAGTTAGCCGTCGTTTGTGGCTATGGGGATGTCGGAAAGGGCTGTGCACAAGGATTAAAGAGCTTAGGCTGTCGCGTTGCTGTTACCGAGATTGATCCGATTTGCGCACTACAAGCCGCCATGGAAGGTTTCCAAGTAGTTAAGCTCGAGGATGTGATCACCCAAGGCGATATTTTTGTAACCGCGACTGGCTGTGTTCAAGTGATTACTCACGATCACCTAAGAGCGATGCAAAACCAAGCGATTGTTTGCAACATTGGCCACTTCGATAACGAAATCGATGTGGCATCTCTTAAGCAATATCCTTGGGATAATGTGAAGCCACAAGTGGATCAAGTTATTTTTCCGGATGGAAAACGAATTACGCTGTTGGCAGAAGGTCGCTTGGTCAACTTAGGCTGTGCGACCGGACATCCCAGCTTTATCATGTCTGCCTCCTTCACGAACCAAGTACTCGCTCAGCTAGAGCTGTGGGAAAATGGTGAAAATTACGCGATCGACTTACATGTTTTGCCCAAACATCTGGATGAGCAAGTCGCGAGCTATCACCTAAATCGTTTGGGGGCTTCTCTTACCACGCTAAGCAACGAACAAGCCGACTATCTAAACATCGCAAAAACCGGTCCATTCAAACCCAATCACTATCGATACTAAGGAAGAAACGCATGAAAAAAATGATCTGCGCCTGTGTCATTATCTTGACCGGCGTATTGCTGATGGGATTTACTCAGCACAGCCCCATCTATCGTACTACGCCTGTTTTTAACGCCCCCAAAACCATCTCAGGTAAGCAATGCGTCAACCGTTGCCTAGAACAAAAAACCCGCTGCGATCAGCGCTGCGGCTCTGACCATCAACAATGCTTGATTCGACAAAAAACTTTGGCACACGAAGCTTATATTGCATACGTCAATGACATGCTCATAAAAAATAAAAAGCTGACCTTAACAGAAAATGACTTCATGAATGATAAAGCCTGCGATGCCTCTTGTGAGTGCACCCAAGGGTATGCCAGCTGTTATGTCATCTGTGGCGGTGCTGTTACTGAACATAACGTTTGTATCAAGAACTGCTGATAACGTTTCAGTCGCTTGAGCCAACGGTTACAAAGGGCCTCATTTATGGACAACCCATTATTAAACAACCTAAACCCACAACAGCAAGAAGCGGTTGGCGCACCGCCCTGTAATGCGATTATTTTAGCCGGTGCAGGCAGTGGAAAAACCAGAGTCTTAGTCCACCGCATCGCTTGGGTTATTCGAGAACATGGCTGCAGCCCCAGCCAAATTCTAGCGGTAACCTTTACGAATAAAGCAGCGAATGAAATGCGGCACCGTATCGAAGATTTATTACAGATGCCGCTCTCTCTTATGTGGGTCGGAACTTTTCACGGCTTATCTCACCGCTTATTGCGTACGCATTGGAAAGAAGCCAACCTGCCTGAATCGTTTCAAATCATCGACTCAGATGATCAACATCGTCTCATTCGTCGGCTGCAAAAAACACTCAACTTAGATGAAACCAAATGGCCTTGCAAACAAACACAATGGTGGATTAACCAACAAAAAGAAGCGGGGAGGCGCGCCTCTCAGGCCCAAGCGCAAGCCTCTCGTTTTTTCGATGAAACCCTTTGTCAAATCTATCACCTCTATGAAGCAAACTGCCGACAATCTGGTTTGGTTGATTTTGCTGAATTACTTTTACGCGCACTTGAAGTACTCGAATCCCATGAGGATATTCGCAAACACTATCAACAACGTTTCCGATATTTACTGGTGGACGAGTTTCAAGATACCAATTCCATGCAATACCGATGGCTTCATGCCTTCAAATCTGCAGAAAATACAATTACAGCCGTTGGCGATGATGACCAATCTATTTATAGTTGGCGCGGCGCGCAAATTGAAAATATACACAAATTTCAGCGTGAATTTGAAAATACTCATGTGACCCTACTGGAACAAAATTATCGTTCTTCCCAAACTATTCTCACTGCGGCAAATACACTCATCGCTCACAACACAAACCGCAGCGCAAAGAAATTATGGACAGCCGGCCCTAATGGCGAAAAAATTGATATTTATGCGGCTTACAGCGATCGCGATGAAACCTACTACCTAATCAGCACCATCGAGCGCGAACTTTCTCGGGGGCGACGAGCCAGTGAAATCGCTATTCTTTACCGCTCCAATGCACAATCACGAATTTTAGAGGAGCGACTGCTCGAAACAGGGATCCCTTATCGAATCTATGGCGGGCAACGCTTCTTTGATCGTGCAGAGATTAAAGATGTTCTTGGTTATCTGCGGCTAATCTCTAATCCCCTCGACGATGCAGCACTTGAGCGTATTATTAATCACCCCACTCGAGGAATTGGCAACACCACCTTGGTCACGGTGCGTGAATATTCTCGCGCTCAATCCTGCTCATTGTGGCAAGCCATAAACGAAATTTGCACAGCAGCTGAGTTACTCACGACAAGAGCCCGAAGCGCACTTAATAATTTCATTCAGCTCATTGACCAATTGCAAAAAAATTCAGATAACCTCGAGCTGCACGAGTTAACCGATCTTGTCTTATCACACAGTGGTCTAATGGAATTGTTTTCTCGTGATAAAAGTGAAACGGGGCGTTCTCGAATTGAAAACTTACAAGAATTAGTCAATGCAACGGAGCAATTTAAGCGCCCAGAAGAAGCCATCGGTAGTTCGCTCAGTATTTTCTTATCACACGTGTCTTTAGATTCTGGCGAGGAACAAGCCAGTGAACACAGCGATTATGTCAGCCTCATGACGTTGCATGCAGCCAAGGGACTCGAATTTCCGATAGTTTTCATATCTGGCGTAGAAGAAGGACTTTTTCCACACCAAATGTCTACCGATCAACCCGGTGGTTTAGAAGAAGAACGACGGCTCTGTTATGTCGGCATGACGCGCGCAATGCAGAAACTAATCATCACGTATGCTGAGCTTCGTCGGTTACACGGACAAGAGCGCTACTGTCAACCGTCTCGATTTTTAAAAGAACTACCTGAACACTGTCTTAATCACATCCGCCCTCAAAGCAAAGTAGGGCGAGCAGGTGGAGATTCATTGGATCAGACCCCGCATTCAGTTACCGGGACGGAATGGGAATTGGGTCAACGTATTTCTCATGAGAAATTTGGACCCGGCACCATTACGAACTACGAAGGACGCGGTGAGTCTGCTCGCCTTGAAATCACTTTTGATCAGGTTGGTAAAAAATGGCTGGTTTTACGTTATTGCCAATTGAATGCCCTCTAACTTCTTAGTGTCTCTTTTTGCTTAGGTCATATTCCATTAAATTATTCACTGGTGTGATGGAGGCTTAAAAATGAATGACGGAAGAAGAGAAGAGGATATGACCCAACCATTCGTTACAGATGCAGGTCAAGATCCCAATCATCTGAGACTGGGAGACAGCCCTAATGAACCCTCTCCAACTGATCGAAGGTTTTCAGCTAAAGTTACGAGTCAGGGGACGGACGAAAATGCCTTAGTCAGTCAGAGCGACTATGCATCGTTGCTGTTGAAAATAAAGCAATCACAATCCCTAGAGACACTAAACTCTATCTTACAAAACCCTTTGCTTAATCCTAAAGCGCGCGCGCTCCCTAACTCACCCTCCAGAGCCCGATCTCTCACCTCTAGAAACAAAAAGGCGATTAAGCAAGCCCTTTATGCAAAAGCTACTGATCTGGTTATCAGCAACACAACCTTAGGCTCCGTGGATAATCGATCGATAGGCTTAAGCGAGCTCAGGGCAACCGATGATAATGGAAAGTTCACACATACCAGCATGCGGATGCTTATGACCCTTATTGAACAGGCAATAGAGAGTGAATACCGTCTATTCCTATTCCAGGTCCTAAAGGCTAGGGTATTTGATCGGCCCTTGCGCCAGCCAGATAGACTTTGCTACCCCAGTCAGACCTGGCGAACAATCGTTGGACTGCTTGCGTCTGAAAGAAACCGTCAAACAAGCGCTTCAGAGCTCACCCCCACAAAGGCTAATTTAAACGTCAAATTACACGTGAATTGAGCGCTTAATAGAAGATACTATTTTTATTAAGCCTCTATTGAGATACTAATTTGAAAAAATAAATAGGATATTAAGGCGTAAGCTGAGAGATGATGCTTCGGAAGACTTGCTGGATCCTAAAACGAAACTGTTAAGATACCATTCGTTTTAGCCGTATTTTTTTTCGAGCTTATCCCAAACCCTAATCCAGAAATTCTTACGCTCATTTAAGCCTTGCTGATAACCGAGCGCTGCCGGTTGCGCTAATTTAACGCAATCACGGCAGATCTGGTAATCAATCAATTGTCCGGCAATCATACGAGCACCGGACAGTTCTGAATCTACAACTTCTTTATCACAGGAGGCACAAAGGAGTGCCGTCACAGCATGATTAGTCATTGTCACTCCATCGGCTACCACCGCCGCCACGGTTAGCACCACCACGGTTAGCGCCACCACGGTTGTTACCACCGCCGTTGTTGCCACCACGGAAGCCACCGCCACCGCCGCCGCCACTTGGGCGTTCTGCTTTGTTGATTCGTAATTGTCTGCCATCCAGCTCTTGGCCATTTAGTTCCAATGCTTTGGCTAAATCAGCTTCGCTACCCATGGTTACAAAAGCAAAGCCACGACTGCGATCAGTCATTCTGTCTTTTATAACGATTGCCTCAACGACATCCCCAGCCTGGGAAAAAAAATCGTTCAGGTCGCTATCTTTCGTATTGTAGGAAAGATTTCCAACATACAATTTATTGCTTGCGTTCATCTAGTCTCTCTCTTTTTGACCCATCTTATACCAACATTGGAAGATTCGGGCACTTTAACGTTGACCATTAAATCAGATCATTGGCTAAAGCCCAAACCACACTAATTAAGTGAGACGAAAGAACAAAAACCGACCAATCCATCAACAGTCCCGACCCATTCTAACACAACTGACAAAATGAGCAATGAATTGAACACTCTGGACAAGATGCGCCTACTTCTTGTTTTCACCCTTTACTATTGAACAAGAAATGAGCTGCTTTTGGTAGCGGCCCGCTTGCTTCTGAACTTTTTTAGCTGTCTGTATCAGCTCGCGATGCCCTTTGTATGAGCCGCTAGCATACCCTCCCCAGCCCTCGTGGTAGGCCAAATACTGCCCAAAAGCATTACTATATGGCATGTCGAAATCTTGCTTGGTCTTATGTGTATACCAACCAATAAAATCCGATGCATCACGAAAGCTTTCTCGATCAGCTCCTAGCTGCTGCGTTGAATGGATATACAATCGCCAAGCTGAGTCTAGAGCCTGCCCATAACCTCGAGCACTGCTCTCAGGAAAGAGATGCATAAACTTGCGCTTTGGTTGAGCTTGCGCTTGAAAACTTGACTCTGTGTATATAATAGCCAGCTGCAAACTCAGTGGTGTTCCCCACCGTTTTTCCACTTTTTTTCCAATGGCCAGCCAGCCAGGAAATTCCTGGTAAATACGACAAGCATCATCGATAGACTTTGGCTGCTCGTAATGGCAGCCCTCAAAACAGAGCATAGAAAAAAACAAGACGCTTATTTTTAGCTGCCAATTGTATGCCATAACATATATCCAAAAACGACCATCAAAAATATGACGTAACCTGCCTCTAGCCACCGTTTTGATAGGCGATGAGCAACTGAGACCCCCAATGGACTCAACCAAAACATGAGTGGTGTAATCAATACAATAGCGGGAAGGCTAACAAATCCCAGGGAGTAAGGAACTCGACCCGGCACACCCCAACCAATCGCTATCATACCCATAGCACCCACAAATCCAACGGCAATCGTTGTTGCAGAAGAGAGTCCCAACGCTTTTTTCAGTGTACACCCATTCAACTTCAAAAAAGGTGCCGCTAATGTGCCGCCCCCAATACCCAACATCACTGAAAAAGCACCAATTAGAATGGCTCCCAGCCGTCTCTTCCAACCGTGTGGATGATCTGAATCTTGTTTTTTTTTGTCTCTCAACACAATAAAAATAATGACGCAAACTAATAAATAAACCAAAAAAATAATTTTCAACACGTCCCCATGAACCAGCAAAGAAAGGCCGGTTCCCAGTGCTGCACCCATAGCAACATACGGAATCCAACGAGCACAAAACTTAAGATCTAAGTTTCCAAGCGCTCGCTGCTTTCTCACTGCACCGAGCCCAGCTGGGATGACCAAAAAAAGGGAGGTCCCAACAGCCTGCTTCATCGTGATGGCAGATGCGGGCGAAACCCAACTAAACAACGCTAAAAAAGCGGGAACCAAGACAACACCACCACCCATCCCAAATAACCCGCCCACAAAACCGGCAACAGTACCAATCAAAATTGTGGCTAATAACACCCATGCTGTATTTTCAATCAATTTATCTACTTCCGCGTACAAAACAACTTTAACTATAGCGCACCGTATTATCTGAAATCTTGCTTACTCACCAAAACACTCAATATCGCCAAGAGAATACAGGGGGGCAACAACCACATAGCCAATCGATAATCGCCAAAAACCAAGTGCTGACCAACCTGGTGAGTCGCACTTTGATGAAGCCGCATGAAAAAGCCAAATAGCGGCTTGATGACCCCTTCACCAGACATCACTGAAATATTCACGACACTAACAGACATCGCCAATATCTCGGGTCGCGCACGCTCAGCAACTGCTGGATAACCGACAACCTGAATGCCTGAGAAAAAACCGATCGCAAAAAATAAAACAGTTAATCCCGTAGGCGTCCAACTGTAGACGCATAGCAACAACAAAACACAAGCCGCTAAAATTAAACTACCCACAACCATCGCCAGTGATCGGCGCTTGAAAACATCCGAAAGATACCCGGCTAGTGGCGAACCAATCATCATACCAAAAAACAACATAGACGTGATCACAGAAGCTGAAATAGCCGTTATTTCAAAACGCGCCGTTAAATAAGAAATACCCCAAATACCTCCGAGCACCGTCAATGGAAAATTTAAAAGCGACGTATAAATCCCCATCAGCCAGTTGTAGATACAAACAAACGCTTCGCGAAAACCTTGCCGATAGGTTTGAACAGCCGAATGCCTATCGCCCACCTTCAATCGAGCCGGTTCGTAACCCTCTGGCGCATCACGAACCAACCAAAAAATAATGGCCCAAATAAACAGGCCAAACATCGCATCCATCAACAAAGCAGATTGCCAGCTAAAATGCTTAACCAACAGTGCTAGCGGTGTTTGTGAGACCACGCCGCCTAACATCGCTTCTGTCAATATCACACCAATAACAAAACCAATACGTTTCGGATGGAACCAGTGGGTTGATAAACGAATACAACTTAAAAAGCAAAAAGCACTTCCAATTCCAGTTAAAAAACGAAAAAACATAGCCAAGCCGATCGTATGCGTCCATGCAATAAGTGCAGTTCCAACGATGCAAATAAACATAGAAATTAAAATAACTCGGCGGATAGGAAAACGATCCAGCAAATAACCTGCTGGAATAAGGAAAATAACATTAGCTATAAAATAAAAAGAGTCCAACGTCCCCATTGTCGTTGCATTAATATGAAATGTATCCATAAAATTAACGCTAATGGCATTAAACATGTTCATCTGAATAAATTCGTAAAAGAAAAACAGCCCCGCAGTCAGGCAAACGACCCAAGAGAGCCAGTTTTCCATCGGATACTTTCTTTCGTTATTTTTTACAGCTGCTTTACTCATTATACGCTCCTTAAAAAATTATAGATCTGACGGAGTTATTTTCAGTTAACCTAAAAAATAGATTCTTCGTGCACTCAAGAGTGACTCTCCCTGGGCTTTTTTTGTCGACTATCTTTGAGAAAAAAGGCTGTTAGTAATGCACAGGCCAGAGAAATGGGCATTAGCAAGAGCGCATTGTGATAATTCATCAAACCGTACTGCGGAATATGATTGATGTACTGCGGTGTCCAATGCCAACGCAAAAAATAAGCAAACAACAACGGTGAAAACCCACCCAACATAATTAATACCGAAGCAACACCTTCGGCTGTTCCTGTTAACTCCGGTGGATTACCCTCCGCAATCAACGGATAGCTAATCACCTGCGCACTGGTAATGAAGCCAAGAGAAAAGAAAAGAATCTCAACCTCCCGTGAAGATAAATGATCCATCTGAAACAAAGGCCAAATAACGACTAACGCAGCAATTGAGGCCAAAATCATCGGAGCCTTACGCCGACCCCATTTGTCAGATATAAAGCCAAAGGCAGGGCAACCTAAAATCACACCCACTAAAAAAACCATCATCACGAGTGACGCGCCTGTTCTATCAAAGCCATAACCCTGCTCAAGAAACAGGCTGCCGAAAACAAACATAATCATCACAGGCAGATTCATCAATGAGGTATACGCCCCGGCGAGCCAGTTTTGTGAATACCGTAATACCTTGAAAATTGAACGTCGAAAAGACGGGCCCCCATGCTGATGACCCAAATCCGGCGAATCAGAAGGGCTGTCTTTAACAAAGCAAAAAATAGCTGCCGCAATCACGACCCCAATGAGTGCATCTACCCCAAAACTCATGCGCCAACCCAAATAGTCTGATAGTAAGGTAAATGGCGTTTCGGCAACCAAAGAACCACTCATGGCTAACATCAGCAATACACCAATGACAAACGCCAGCTTGTGGGGGGGAAACCAACGACTAGCCAGTCGCACACAAGAAAGCAGGCAAAATGCCCCACACAAACCAAAAATAAACTTGCATAGCATAGCAACAGCTAAGCCATTCACAAAAGCGAGGCCTAAGGTTGACGATGTCATAATGGCTAAACAAATCAACATTATTTTTCGAGTAGAGATTCGATCAAGCAGAATTCCTGCTGGAAAAAGAAACAAAATGTTTCCATAGAAATAACAAGAGGCTAGCTTGGCTATATCGGGTGCTTTGAGCCCAAGTTCACGCATCATAGGCTCACCCAGCGAATCTAATATGGCCATTTGAATAAACGTATAAAAGAAAAAAAGCGCACCCACGAGACAAACAACCCAAGCCTGACGAGACCCAAATTCACTGCTTTTTTCTCGCATAAAACATATCTCCGTTCATCCGTAGCCGATCACCCAGACAGTAGGGGAGGACTATATCTCAAGAACCAGACATGGTCAAGAAATGCCAGGCTGCTGCGAGGGCTCTTGGCCCATTGGACTGCCGGCTAAAAAATATTTTATTTTGAAAAAACTCAAGCACTTTGATACAGATCAAGCCCACTAGGCAGTTAACCCCACTTTTTTGGCATCTATTTCCTGATGATGACCCTCCCCTTTATGGAAGCAAGCACGGCAGGTTGCTATATACGACTCATTCCCCCCCACCAAAACTTGCTCACCCTCACGAACGACTTGGCCTTTTTCATCAATGCGCATATTCATGCTTGCTTTTTTACCACAATGGCAAATCGTTTTGATTTCTATCAGCTCATCTGCCAAAGCGAGTAGCGCGCTACTGCCTGGAAAAGGCTCCGCCTGAAAGTCTGTTCGAATTCCGTACGTTAAAACAGGAATACCCAATGAATCAACTACTTGACAGAGCTGATGCACCTGAAGTTTAGTCAAGAATTGTGCTTCATCGACTAATACAGCGCGAATATTCGAGTTTTTCCCTACGTGCTCCTTCGTCAAGTCATATAGGTTTTCACAGTATTTAACGGCAATGGCGGGTCGTTTCAAGCCAATACGCGTAGTAATCATACCCACACCACCTCTATCATCAACACGGGGCGTTAGTAATAAGGTATCCATTCCCCGCTCGTTATAGTTATGGCTGGATTGCAACAAAAACGTGCTTTTCCCGGCATTCATAGCAGAATAATAGAAATGAAGTTTGGCCATAAGCATCCCTGAAAAAACTTATCTTGGCAAAACTATATCAGTTTTAAGACGTCAGTGAAATCAGGATTCCCGTGGATAAACCACTCGGCTTGCGTTAAAATCAATAACCTCACGTTTTAGAGAGATGCGTCATGAAACCCTTTTTAGCCACGTTCACACTCCTGTTTTTTTGCTGTGTTGCCTATGCAGCAGAAGAAAAAAATAACATGACCACTTGCCCAGAACCTAACGAGCTTAACATCGATAGGCAACAGCGCTGGTGGGCAACAAAAACCACTCACGATGCCACCTCAAAAAATCCTCATGCCCTGTTGAAATATAAGTGGTACAGCACTTCGCCTTCTTTAGCCAAAGGGATCGATCGGTTTGCTGGGGCGCAATATTTAGGCTCTTCTGAAGGGCATATTGTTTGCTACTACATGCCTAAAGTAACTTTTCAAACACAAGACTTTCCCATATTTGTCTATTTTGAAAGCCTAACCTTACGCCCTAAAGGCGGGGATTGGAAACAGGATCCCAAAAATGAAGGACTCCTAAACTGCATTCACAGTGACCCGGGTGGGTGCCCTTACCTCATTTACCAGCCTCCTATCATTCAGGACCCCTACGAAAGCTTACGGGAACTGAAGTAGTCCGATAAGGTACCGGGCCAGGTGGCTTATGAAGCGCGGGGTCGTACCTACATACCCAGAAGCGTTTGTTATTTTTGGGAGCAATGGATTCCTGCGCCTGCTCAGATACCCTCTTTCTCTTCGTTATCTCGGCATGCTTCCTCTCTTGCTTCAT
Organism: Coxiellaceae bacterium; assembly: GCA_044359385.1. GTDB lineage: Bacteria > Pseudomonadota > Gammaproteobacteria > JAJRRL01 > JAJRRL01 > JBIKMG01. Next base: position 6,239 of record JBIKMG010000004.1, on the reverse strand, counting down.
CACACTCTTGTTGCGTTTTTCTTTGAGCGTGATAAATCACTTCCGTCCTTTCTGAGGTCGTTGGTAGACGATGCACGCGAGCCATCGAGGCAATAGCTCGCTTAGTTTGGCGCTTTTCTTCTAAAGGCGTTTTTTTATTGTCGACACTCCCTTTATCGAATTCTGACGCTGAATCAGAATCAGACAATTCCACCATGAGACTGCTAAGATCGGAATCGCTATCTGCCTCCGATTCGCTCAGCGCTGGTGACTCAGCAAGGACTTTTTTGTTTTTGAATTTTTCACCCACTGATTTAAATGCAGCCTCAATAGCCTTTCGATTAATCACAACCGTTGCAACACCAATCGCCAACACAATAGCAGCACCTATTAATAAAAACGGTGCAAAACCGATAGCAATACCGACCGCGGTGATAACAAGACCCAAAACGGATATCCCTGGGAACCCAATCGCTACAAGCAGCTTCGATTGACTCTCTCCTATTTTCTTCGCTAAATTCAGCTCGAGCAACTGAAGTGCTCGCTTCTTTTCTAGCGGCAACGCTTCATCCGCCAATTGTTCTTGATATTGCTTTAACACTCTGCTTAATTTAGCGAGCTCGAGAGCTTGATGAATGGCACGAATCATCCCTGTCACTAAAATAGTCACCGCCATCACTGCCACGATCGGAACAGCTGCCGCAGAAGCCAGCGCTGCCGATAAAAAAATAGAGGCCACCGCTGCAGCGATCCAAACAGAAGCATTAACCAATTGCATCCATCTTCCATGCTCTAAAAATTTAGCCCTGAGATTTTCGTCTTTTTTGTCCTCTTCTCTTTTTTTCCAATGTGTAAACACACAGCTCAGCTCAAATATCAACAGGGGCAAGAACACAACCAGCGCAAAATAAGACTGCCCAACTTGCATCCCACTAGCCAGCGTTGAAACAATAGAACTCGGTGCTGTTGCTGCTGCACTAAAACCCGCCGCAACAGTAGGCACATCTTTCAAAATATTAGCCGCGCCCATAGCCAGCACATAACTTAAATTCGTTATATCTCCAAGAAGATGCGTTCCCGCAGCACTTCCCATCCTATGCGGGGGTCCTTGCATCGTCTTTTCACTCTTTTTTTCTATCTGCGCCTGCATGGCTTTCGCTATTTCTTTCCATTTCTCATATTCTTTTTGGTGAAAGGCACGATCTTCATTTTCAGCATAATCGCGCGCTAGTTTTTCACCGGCAACTTGCAAATCTACGCATAACAACTCCAAAACAGTCGGAGGAATAGCTCGCGCTGATTGAGCTGTGATCGTCGCTAGAATTTGTTCTGCGTGAATACGTAACGCATCTCGCTCTGCTCTCTTTAGATGCTGAGAAACAGGCAAGTTATAGGCTGAACTCAGTGTTGCTGCTGTCATGTTAAGATTCCAATTAAAATAAATAGTTACACCTATTTTTTTACTCTAACATCCAAACAGCTCGAAAACAAGGAAGGCCATCTTAAGCAGATGGATCGATTAGTGACGTCATTAATACCGGTCTGGCGAATACACGGCGTACCCTCATTCACTTTAACTTTCAGCGACTAACCGCTAACATAGTCAAGCTTTACCGATTCGGAGTTTACCCATGAAACCCTTGCTCTTTCTTCGCGGCCTTGTCGCTATCCCGCTGATTATTGCTTCGATGGTCTTTATTTCTTTGTCCATCATCTTGGGCGGTTGCCTAGCCTATTGCATGCCTTCAATTAAACTACGCGCTAGCATCCTACGTTCCCTACTCTTTTTTCCCTTATTGTGGGGAAGGATAAATCGAATCATCCTATTTACCGGTGTAAGGCATAAATGGGACATTCGAATTCCAAACGGCCTCTCTTTTAATGACTGGTATCTGCTAATAGCGAATCACCGCTCTGGAGCAGATATTTTGGTTTTAGTCTCTCTCTTTAGTACACACATTCCACTTTTTAAATTCTTCTACAAACGAGAACTCATTTGGAAATTACCCTTTGCAGGTCTAGCCATGTGGTTTTTACATTACCCTCATGTTGCTCGGCACTCTCGTGAAAAACTTCGAAAAAATCCTTCGCTCAAACAAAAAAGTCTAGAAGAAATCCAAGCGGCTTGTTTCAAACTACAAGAAGCTCCTGCAACAGCTGTCAACTTTGCTGAAGGTACTCGCTTTACACAAGAAAAACACAAAAACAAGAACTCACCCTTTCAATATCTATTGCCCCCAAAAGCCCAAGGGATAGCAATGGTCATTAATTCTCTCAACGAGAAACTCAGCTGTATTTTAGACGTAGATATTTTATACTGTCCCAGTCCCAGCATGTGGTCACTCCTCTCTGGTCAGTATAAAAAAATTATCGTGCACGCTCATCGATTGCCCGTTGAATCGTCGCTCAAAGGCGATTACTTAAACGACCGAGAATATCGAAAATTTTTTCAAGATTGGATCAATGCATTGTGGGAGAGAAAAGATCGTCGACTTGCGGATTTGATCCGGGCAGATGATGAATAGCATCACCCTACTGACGCGTCATTCACCTCTGGCTATGTGGCAAGCAGAAACTGTTCGTCGTTTATTGTTAGAAAAAAACCCCCGGTTATCAATCATCATTGCTGGACAAAGCACCCAAGGTGACCGCGAACAACAGATCGCTTTACGTGAAATCGGTGGTAAAAATCTATTTGCACATGACCTACAAAAAAAAATCCAGCCCGGTTTTTGTGCTGTTCATTCTCTCAAGGATCTCTCTGTCCACCCACAAGAAAACCTAACGCTAGCCGCAACGCTCAAACGCACAACAGTCTGCGACGCACTGGTGAGTCGTTACGGCACTCTTCATGAATTACGGCCCGGAGCTCGCGTAGGGACAGCCAGCCCTCGCAGATGCAGCCAATTACTGTCTCAACGCCCAGACTTAACATGCAAGCTCATTCGCGGCAATGTCGGAACTCGCTTAACAAAACTGGATGCCGGTGAGTTTGATGCTGTTTTACTTGCCGCCTGCGGATTGGAGCGATTAAATCTCGCACAGCGCATCACCGAGCACCTAGACCCCGCTGTTTTTGTTCCAGCGATCGGTCAAGCCGTTATCGGCATCGAATGCTTACGAACAGATCAAGCGATGCAAACACTACTTAAATCGATTCATTGTGAAAAAACCTTCACCTGCATACAAGCCGAGCGTGCTTTTAACCAGTACCTCGGTGGCGACTGTTTCTCAGCGATTGCTGCACACGCTGAATTTAACGATGGGCAATTAATCCTCAGAGCCTATGTTGGTTCACTGGATGGGAAAACTCAACTCCGCGGTCAGCTTGCTGGAAGTGACGCCTTAACGTTAGGAATCACTCTGGCGAAACAACTGGAGGCTGACGGTGCTCGCGCTCTACTAAACCAGGAATAACTTTTGCCCCTTTAGCCATCATCCCTTACCCGTGAGAATATCAATGCCCCCTTACTCGATTAAACCTGTTAAAAAAGCCCAAAAACCATTGTCTGACCTACACATTCTTCTGACGCGTGCTGGCGATGACAACGATGCCCTAGCAAAAAAACTAAGAGCGCTCGGTGCTGTTGTTTTAATTTTTCCTTGCTTACAAATTGAGATTTTTCCGCCGGCACGATTGCTTGAAAATCCATTGCACTTAATCGAGCAAAGCGATGCTATCGTGTTCACCTCTCGCTATGCCGTACGATCCATCCAAAAAAATTGGCCTAAAAATCTTCCTACAGCACGCTATTATGCGATTGGTCCGGCTACCGCTGCAGAAATGGAAGCAATCAAGCTTCCAACAGCTATTACTGCAGAACCTTACTCGTCAGAAGGGCTGCTCAATCACCCAAGCCTAGAAAAAATTACTGCTGAAACCTGGGTCATTCTTGGTGGGGAGAATCCAAGAGAGCACTTACAAATTAATCTGGAACGCCGCGGAGCACAGGTTAACCATATCGCCTGCTATCGACGCAAGTGCCCAAACTATAGCAATCAAAGTATTGCTCGCTTAGAAAAAGAAGCGATCCATCAAATCGTGGTACAGAGTATGGATTGCTTGAAAAATCTTGCTCAGTTGCTAAAACCTATGCCGATGCATTCACTCTGGGGGACGGATCTCTTGCTCCCGACAGAACGCTATGTTGCCCTTGCGACAGCGCTGGGTTTTTATGGTAGACTGCGTGTGGCTGGCTCTGCGGCAGATGAGGCAATTTTAGCAACATTAGGGACCTAATATGAATCAGGCAGAAAATACGACCCCTCTCACTAAACCGAATCGAATGGCCCTTGCAGCCCTCATTCTGGGGTGTGTTTCAGTCATCTTAACCCTAGGAACCTTGTTTCTCACGCTTGAAAATCGCCTCGATCAAAACAAACTGCAATTATTAACGCTCACCATTCCGAACGTCATTAAAAGCACGACAGACGAGACTGTACAATCAGCACTGAAGTCTATCGATTTGCAAATGGAAAAACAAAACGCAGCGATAGGGGTACTGCAGCAAGCATTCACCGAATTAAACGCTCCCGAGCAATTAATGCAAGCTAAGCTCTTCATCAACTTAGCTCAGCTTTGCCATGCGCACGGTTCAGAAGAACAAGCACCTACTGCCTTACTCAAGCTTGCAAAGCAAAAACTAAACCCAACACAAAATAGCGGCCTGATCGATGCTATCGATCAGGATTTAGCAAATTTGAAGACGCTGCATCGCACAGACCCTGAAAACGTTTTATCTAACCTGCAACTGGCTAAACAACTTGTTCGTCAGTTACAAGCTCTCACACCACCACTACCTAGCCTGAGCTCCGCAGTTAAGACCCAACACATCTATGAGCGCTGGTGGCAAAACTTTAAATCCCTATTCGTCATTCAGCGGATGCATAACGACAATCCAGGCCTACTATCTCCTCAGCAAATCGAACTCGTAAAAGCCAGTTTTGATTTGCAGTTAGACATGGCAAGCTGGGCTTTTATGCAAAAAAATTTCTCTCTTTTTCAAAGCTCCCTCCATCGTGCGAGTGAATTAGCCAAAGAGAGCTTTACGGGGAGCACGGCCCTAACCCAAGTACAGGCCTTGCTTAACCAGCTTCAATCCACACAACCAGAACAACCGACCCGTGATCTGTTGTCCTATCAATTAATTAGTCATTAGAGGTGCGCCATGCGAGTCTTACTCATCTTACTCTTTATTGTTATTGCTGCCGTTGTTTTAGTGACGAGCTTCCAACATCACAGCGGCTATGTGATCATTCACTTAGCACAAACTCAAGTTGAACTATCCTTTTGGACGGCTATTTTAACGCTACTCGTGGCATTCATTCTTTTATATATTGTGGTTCGCCTGCTTGCTCGGTTACTTGGCCTGGGTACTTACTTGCGAAAACGAAAAAAAATAAAGTTGGCGCAAAATATCAAAAAACTCACTGAAAACGGGCTACTCGATGCCCTTAATGGCCGCTGGCCATCTGCCAACAGCAGCTTAGAAAAAGCCGCGACGCTTTCACGCAACAAACTGATTCCCAAACTTTTCTGTGCACTTGGCGCCTTACTGGAAGGAAATGCCACGAACCGTGACTTGGCCTTAAGTACCGTCGATATTCGAAATAAGCAAGAGCAGACCAGCTTTCAATTGGCCAAAGCACAAATACTGATGGCAAGCCAGGACTGGGAGAAAGCATTCTCTTGCCTTAAAATACAATATGAAAAAACACCGTCTCACCCCTATGCCATCTTTCTTTTAGCCCAGACCTGCTGTCAACTACAGGAATGGGCTCTGTTAAGTCAATTACTCCCTAACTTAAAAAGAAACAAAGCGGTTAAGGAAACGCAGTACAAGCGCTGGCAAGAAGAATGTTTTCACTATCGTCTGAAACTAGCTTCTCGCCAATCAACGAACGAATTAATGGATACCTGGAAACGAGCAGATCGTGATGAAAAAAGTCGCTTACTCGTCAAAAAAACCTACATCGAAGGCTTAATCGGTCTCAACGAATTTGAAAAAGCAAAATCAGAACTCGCGTATTTGCTCAAAAAACAATGGGACGCCTTACTCTGTTATTGTTACTTGAAGTTCCCTGCTGACCAAATCGATGGGCTACTCACAGCCGTTGATTCCCTTTGCCAAGAACATCCCCATGAAATCATCTGTCAAAAAACGCTGGGGATTTTGTGCTATCAATCCCGGCGCTATGTGCGCGCTAAAGAAATCCTGTCGTCTGCTGTTCTTCAACATCCTTGCCGAGAGTCCCTAGAA
>JBIKMG010000077.1:0-4882 GCA_044359385.1 Coxiellaceae bacterium | reverse complement strand
AGGAGCAGTTGTTATGGATTAAACAGTTTAGAACGGTTGATGAGCTTGCTGATGCACTCCGTAATTTTAAGCATCGGTACAACCATCATTGGATCATGCAGAGACACGGGTATCGTACACCAAAACAGGTGCGAGATCAGTGGAAGGCTGATATGATAAAAGTCGCTTAACGGCTGTCTAATCAATGGCAGGCACTACACTACCAACTTAAAAAAATAGCTAAAGGGAGCTAAGAATGTGTGGCATAGCAGGAATTATGGATCTAAGAATTGACAGAAGTGAACTAAACAAAAAAATACACAACATGCAATCCACTTTGCTTCATCGAGGCCCAGATGACCAAGGCTTTTTTATAGATGCTGATTTACCTATTGCCTTAGGACATCGCCGCCTAGCCATTATCGACCCAGAGCATGGCAAGCAACCCATGACCACAGAAGATGGCTTATTAACGATTGTCTTTAATGGGGCCATTTATAATTATTTGGAACTTCGTCGCCAATTGATACAACACGGGCACCCCATTCATTCGTATTCAGATACCGAAGTCCTACTCTATGCTTATTGCCAATGGGGTGAAGATTGTGTCGATCATCTTCTTGGCATGTTTGCCTTTGTCATTTGGGATAAAAAAAATCGTAAACTCTTTTGCGCCCGCGATCGCATTGGCATTAAACCGTTTTACTATTTTTTCAAAAAAGACCGGTTTGTCTTTGCCTCCGAGATAAAAGCCATTCTTGCCGAGGGTACGCTTCGTGCAGCATCCAACTCAGAAGGATTACAAGACTATTTAACGTTTCAATTTTGTCTTGGCGAAAAAACGCTCTTTAACGACATTGTTAAATTGCAACCGGGCTACTGTTTAACCGTGCAACTTGAGCAAGAACGACTGTCACTGAACATAAGGCAGTATTGGGATGTTGCTTATGATATTGACACGACGCATGATGAGGCCTGGTTTGTTGATAATCTAGCGGCGCTGATTGAAGATACGATTAGCATGCATTTACGTTCCGATGTCCCTTTAGGGGCACATCTTTCTGGCGGTCTTGATTCGAGTGTCGTGGTTTCTCACGCTGCAAACTTGTTAAGTGGTGAGCGATTAAAAACATTTACGGGTGCATTTAATCATGGCTCTCAATTTGATGAAACTGCTTACGCGCGTTTGGTGAGTGAGGCTTCGAATACTCAATACAACGAGATTTATATTCCTGAGCAAGAATTTTCAACCATTCTTCCTCGTCTAATGTACATGATGGATGAGCCTGTTGCAGGCCCTGGCTTAATACCCCAATACTATGTGTCACAAAAAGCTGCAGAACAAGTGAAAGTCGCTTTAGGGGGCCAAGGTGGTGATGAAATTTTTATTGGTTATTCTCGCTACATGGTTGCTTATCTTGAAAAAGCATTGTTAGGCGCTATAGATGAAACGACGAGTCAATCACAATATGCGGTATCCCTAGAATCACTCGCACCCAATTTACCCTTGCTTAAAACCTATCGTCCGATGTTGAAACAGTTTTGGAGCAATGGTTTATTTGACTCGCAAGATAAACGTTATTTTAATCTGCTTGATCGCAGTCCTCAAATGAAGTCAGCTATCTATCCTGATACCTTCCAAGGCGATTATTCTCCATTTGCTTCATTTCAATCCATTTTTAATCGAGAAGGCTTGCATTCACTCATTAATCAAATGACCTATTTTGATTTAAAAGCCTCTTTACCGGCATTATTACATGTTGAAGATAGAACCAGTATGGCTGCTTCTATTGAGTCACGCGTTCCCTTATTGGATCACCGTATTATTGAATTTATGGCTCGCATTCCTCCTAATATCAAATTTCCAGGTGGGCGAATGAAGCATCTTTTTAAAGAGGCAGTGTGTAATACAGTTCCCGCACCGATTCTTGCAAGAAAAGATAAGATGGGCTTTCCTACCCCACTCACTCAATGGGTAAATGGTTCAGGTAAAGAATTTGTGAAAGATACATTGTTATCTAGTCATGCTCGTCAGAGGGGGATTTATAACATGGAGCATATTGAATGGGCTATTCAGAATGAGCAGGAGTTTGGCCGAGTCGTTTGGGGGTTGCTCTGTTTGGAGTTATGGCAGAAAACGTATATCGACGGAGATTATAACCAGTATGCCTAGGCAAACCTTGCTGATACTCACAACTGATCGCCAAATTGACAGGAGAACACTACAAGAAGCAGATTCGCTTGAAAAAGCAGGGTGGGTTGTCAGTATACTGGCAATGCCAAAGGACATAGCTTCATCAAAAGATGACCCTCGTGTTGTTCGTGTTCAGCTAAAAAAACAAACGCTTGGGCTTAAGCATTTTTCTTTATTATCTTTGTATCGAACAATTCGTCGACATGTACCAATGAACGGACATGTAATGCAGTTTTTAAAACGTATTTTATGGTTTTATGTTGCCAATCCAGAAGCTTTTTATTGCAATCTGTTTTCCGAAGACTTGATACGATTGACACCCGATGTGGTGATGGCAATTGATTTACCCACGCTCCCGGTTGCCGCACTGCATGCGCGTCGATGTGGCGCTAAGTTGGTTTATGATAGTCACGAGTTATACAGTGAGCAAGAGTTTTCAACCCGTGAAAAGCACCTTTGGAAAGCGATTGAGGAAAAATTTATTCATCAATGTGATGCAGTGATAACCGTTAATCAATCCATTGCGTCAGAATTGCAGCGCCGCTATGGCATGAACTCAGTGCATGTGATTCACAATGCCATCAATTCAACTGGCAGGGTGCAAAAAAATAAATTATTTCATCAGACATTTGGATTGCCTTTGTATCGCAAAATTTTATTATTTCAAGGAGGCCTATCCAAGGGGCGTCATCTTGAAACCTTGGTGCACGCGATGAAATATATCAACAATCAATGCATTGATTTGGTTATTTTAGGCGATGGGCAAGTAAGAAAGGCTTTGGAGCGTTTGGCTCTTTCATTAGGGATAAAGCATCGAGTCTATTTTCATCCAGTTGTTCCGCAACACCAACTTTTGGAGTACACCCAATCAGCTGATGTAGGCGTTATCCCCTATCAAGCAACCTGTCTCAATAACCTCTATTGTACACCGAATAAGCTGTTTGAATTTATTGCTGCAGGCATTCCCATTTTGGGAAGCAATTTGCCTGAAATTAATCATATTGTATTAAAGCATCCGATAGGATTAACCGGCAACATGAATAGTCCCGATGAATTCGCTCACTTGATCGAGCGCGTATTTTCTAACGACGAACAGCTTGAGACATGGAAAAAAAATACCTTAATGGCTCAACAACAGTTTTCTTGGAAAAATGAAGAACAAAAATTATTACACATTTTTAGGAGCTTTATCGTATGAATATCGTTATTGTTTATCAATACTATCAGCCCACCAATGCACCAGGCAACTCCCTAATTTATGGCTGGACTCAGCATTTAGCAAAATGTGGCCATAATGTGACTGTTGTAACTGGTGAAACAGGGTATATGCAATGTAATAAACCAACTTTACCCTGGTATCGACGAATAATAAGAAAAGAGCAAGTAGGTAAAGTTAAGGTATGCCGCACGTTGACTTATTCACAATTGCACCGCAGTTATCTAGGCCGTCTTCTGAGTTTTATTTCATTTTCTATATCTTGTTCTATGGCTTTACTATTTATAAAAAAACCAGACTTAATTATTGGTTCTTCTCCTCCTATTTTTCCAATTTTCTCAACATGGCTCGTGTGCAAATTACGTAAAATTCCTTTTATTATCGAGGTACGCGATCTTTGGCCTGAGTCTGCTATACAAATTGGCATACTAAAAAATAAATCACTCATCAAAATTATGATCTGGATGGAAAAAATTCTTTATAGCCAAGCACGTACAATCATTGCGTTAACCGAGGGTATTCATAATAATATATGTGAACGAGGATGGCCAAAAGAAAAGGTGTTTTTAGTTCGTTGTAGTGTAGATACTACTCAGCTTTACCCTGATATTGAAGCGGGCTTGGAGATTCGTAAACGTTATAAGCTTGATGGCAGAAAAATTGTTTTATATTTTGGTGCCCTAGGTGAAGCGAATAATATTCCCGTCATTTTAAGGGCAGCAAAACACCTTCAGCAAAATAAAGATATTGTTTTTATGTTAATAGGTGACGGTATGCAACGCAACGCAATTGCAGAAGCAGTGGAAACAATGAAGCTGACTAATGTAATATTACATAAAGCAGTGCCGAAAGATCATGCTAGAGCTTATATCAATGCTGCGGATCTATGTATTGTAACACTTCTTGATATCCCATTGTTTGATGGTGCGTTGCCCACAAAACTGTTTGATTACATGGCCTGCAACAAACCTGTTTTATGTGGTGTTGGGGGTGAAGCAAAACGACTTGTCGATGAAGCACAGGCTGGCTTAAATTTTTCACCAAACGATGAAAAACAACTCGCTGATTTAATTCTTAAAAAAATTCAGGAAATTGATAATACACCGTCAACTGCTATAAATAGTTTTGAATTTATCAAAAATAATTATGATGCTTCTGAAATGAACAAACTCATTGGGGCACTGATTCTTAATAGTCGAGAGCAGTGTAGATAGGACTGAATAATCTGTCTACACTTTCCCGAACACACTTTTAATAAACTTTCATAAGCATCTCGTACTGTTCTGGTGAAAAATAATGATTCGAAGAATGCATACGTTTACGATTGTAATAGACTTCGATGTATTGGAACTGACATTCCGCACAAACGCTGCGAGCCAGGGAAGCGAAGCTTTGGCGAGTAGTCCCCGGTAGCCACCGATTTTTTGTCGAGCCTAAAGCGAACACAAAAAATCTTTCGGTGGCGTCCAGTCATTTGAGAGCCAGTACGTAAG
>JBIKMG010000076.1:0-4908 GCA_044359385.1 Coxiellaceae bacterium | reverse complement strand
GCTGCAGCAAGTTATTAGCGCCTCACCGAATCATGCGGCGTATTTACGGGGATACCATTTTTTGAGCGTGTGGTGTCTATGCATGTCTCACATCGGTCCTGCTAGCGTCGAGAAAAGATCAAGTCATCGTGATGTTTTTTAGGATTTAGGAACAATACCGGTTAGCTTCAGCAATACTTCCTCTGTTTTTGATCTATGGAACGTGTGGTTAAGGTAGAAAATTCCCTGTCGTTTTAAGCGTTTTAGGGTGTCTGGATCAGGTTTTGCTAGAGATAGAATTCCATCCGCGAATGGTAAGGTGCCGATGACTTTAGGCTCAAGCGCACGAATAAATTCTTCACAACGGTCAGCTAATTTTTTTTCTGTGCTACCTTGAAGGAGTTTCAAAGATTGAGTAAAGCAGGCGTATGCTATTCCTAGTTCTTGCTTATCCTGATAACATTTTCCTAAGGCATAGAGAGTTGTTCGGCAATGATCCTCCAAGTGATCAAATGTCTCTAATTTTAATCCGCGCATGGCATAATGGATCATAATCCGCCATAACCCGTGTTGATAGATATTAATCGCATCATCGAGGCGTTTTTGAATTAAGTATATACCGCCCAATAATTGACAAGCGTATATTTCTTGATAGTGACTTAACCCCGGAATATCTAAAATCTCCTGTCTTGTCGTATCTCGATAAGTTTGAATCACAAGCTGATAATTTGCAATTGCGGCATTTTGAAAGGTCACGTCTTCATTCATTTTAGTTTTCTGACAATTGTACGCTAATCCAGAATTTGACATGACAATGCAAACGTCATGTGGATCTAATATGTCACGCGATTCCAAAATTCGGTTAAAAACAGCCAGTGCCTTTTCGGATTGACCCGAATGGGCATATGCCAACCCTAAACCCCTAGGCTCCATGGCCGCTTTTCGAGGATCATCTTTGATCGGAATTAGTTGTCTCAAAGCAAACGCTTTTTCATGATAGATAATCGACAAATCAAACTGGTGTGCAGATAAGTAAAAACCCGCTATAAAAAATAAAGTTTCTAAGCGCAACGGGTCTGTGGGCATCACATCCGCTTCGGTTGTAGGGACTGCTCTGTCATACTCGACTAGTTTTAGACAATGTTCATTTTGTCTTGCTTCAAACTGATGTGCTTCTAACTCTGTGAACTCTGGGTTGGATTTTTTTCTAAACCAAATGAGGCTAGTATACAAGTTCTTAACAACTTGCTCGGCGGATAATAAAAAATCGCTATCTTCTTTCAAGTGTTGAGTTTTTTCTCGCATCTACGATAAGGACACCGATGGAAAAAAACTCTCGTTTTTGTGAAATGCGTTCACTTGAAAAAAAATCGGGGAATTAAGCCATCTGCTGTTGTTATGGATGCAGGGTATTCAAGCTTAAAAAATTCAAAAGTGATTCGTGACCATGGATGGGTTTTGTTAATCACGTCGAGAAAAAATAGAAAACTAAATCGAGATCTAAATTTAGAAACACTTGATGTTCCAGATGAAGAATTAAGTGTGCATCTGCGTGGTTACGGTTCGATTATTTTTTTCAAGTTTTTGACAAAAAATCGCCGTGTTGATTACGTCTCAACAAATAGGACAAATCCGACCCCTCATGGTGTTAAAAAAATCATTAAGTCACGCTGGTCTATCGAAGTTTATCATCGAGAATTGAAACAAACGGGTGGTATTGAACGCTGTCAGGCACCCACAGGCTGAGCACAAAGAAATGATATTTGCCTTTTTATCATGGCATGGCTCGACAAGCATCATCGCAGAATCATTGAAAATTTATCGTTGTATCAACAGGGCTGGGAAACTATTAAAGATGGAATTTCAAATAGCATCAAAGTCATTATGTCTGGTGGTTAGATCAGCAAAGTGCAAAACTCCTGTAATAGTTAAATGCTTATAAAGGTAGGCGCTGCACTTTGTATTTTTATGGGCATAAACTATAATGTCAGTCATTATTAACCATAGAGTGAAATCAATGTTTCGAGATCAAAAGATAAAAATAGCTGCTTCCCGTTCTGATTCTGGCAGCGGTGGTAGAGCTCCGGATGAGGATAGTGCTGGTGTGGTACTTGCAAAAATAAGGAAAATGATCTGGCCCAAGCTTCCTGTAGTCATGCTAGAGCGTGTAAACCAGAAGGTGCTTGTCAGAATAACAGAAAATCAATCGAGTACAACTGGTCGCCCACAAACTGAATTGGGAAAGCAGGCTGATCATAGTACCGCTTATGTCGTTTTAGTGTATGGTGTAACTAATCCTTTTTATAGTGTATCTACTACGATTGAAGAAAAAAGAGCGCGACTATATCACTTTGTGGAAAGACTCAGTATTCTTGCTCAAACAAGAGCTGATAATGGGCCTCTAACCATGCTGATAACTAAAATTGATCATGCGCTAACGGAATATAATGATTCAAGACGATTAAAAAGATCTGGAAAGATCTTGAATGAAGTATTGAGTGAAACTGGGATTGGGTTAGATGACAAACTAAATAGTCTTCAGTTTATACGCATTAAAGGTATTTTACTTGAAAAAATTAAGACTCGCGCAGACATTAAAACCGTGGTCTCCGAAATCATTCTGCTTTTTTGCCAAGATGATGCCTCTAGAACTGATGGAAAAGAAAAAGAATTGCTCGAAAAATTGCAGGCACTTATGGATGATCGCATTTTTTCTTTTGCTGATTTAGTTCACGGTATAACTGAAGAGGGTGATGATTTTATTGATGAGGCAGTTCACCTAGTATGTGATGTTGTGGATGAAGTGGGTCTGTCTTATGTTCAGTCCTTTGAGAATTCTATGGAAGCCTCACAAAGAGAGCGCATCTTAAAAATCAAAAATTTATGTCAAAGCGTTTCTGCTGCCACATTGGATTATTATAATCACTTACCAGGGATTGCGTTTATTCAATGCGATAAAGAGCAACGTATTATCCATGGAGGCATGAAAAAGCTATCAGAAAAACATGCGATACAGTACATGAATCAGCGTTATTTAGGAAAAAACAGATACGAAACAGGGGAGGAGACCTTGGTAGTTGAAAATCTGAAACAAGAAATTTCGAACATTAAGGCTGCTATTGTTACGCTACAAGAAACTTATACGACAGAAAAAATGATGAGAAAAAAATTCAAAAAATCAATATCTACTTCAACTACTAAAGGAAGTAGTTCAGATCTATCTGTAGGAGCGACTGCTTCTGCTTCGGGTCAGCAACCATCGAGAAAAAATGTTAGGATGACGGGGGAATTTAAGAAGGTACGTGACCAGTTGAGAAGTCAGTTGGAGGTTCTTGAGGCTAATCTGCCAACCGCGGTGGCTCAAGATATTTACGGATTACTTGACTATCGGAAAGTAGTTGGATTGATGCCTGCACAAGGAGCCGTTGCAGGAGGTGGAGGGGGTGCAATAGTTAAACCGATCGATGAAGAAGCAGCAGCCACTGCGGGCGGTGGAGGAGGTGCAAAAGCTGATTCAAAAATGGGTGTGAGAACCAATGATAAGAAAACCTTGTGTCAGGTACTGGCAAGGCATTTATACCTTATTCTCAGTGTTTATCCCCAAGCGGGTTTACAGTATGGTTATGATATTAACTATCCAGATGAAAATATTGTAGTGTTTCGGAAAGCTGTATTAGAACCCTTTTTTCACTGGGTCTGTCAGGATTGGGGTATTACCAAAAAATTAGATATTGATGCAACCATGGAAGCAGTATTGAACCAGTTGAACGCACTGTTGAAAATGGATTGTGCCGCCGGCCTAAAAGAGATAATGCGCTCAGCGCGATCTTCCGGGAATACCACTGAGGCCAGCGACAGTGGTGCTTCAGGTGTGGACTCTGATACTGACACAGCAGTTAGTCATCGACGAGAATCTGATGATGAGGGAGAGGAGGCGTCTTCAATACCTGGTGCCAGACCATAGTATGGCGTAAACTGTGTTCTATTTATGAGGACTTGAAAATGACTAATAAAGCTGCGGTTAAAGCCTATTTAGAGCAGCAGGGTCGGTGTTTGCCGGAGTACCTGCAAGGTGTTATTACCTTTTTTACGTTGAATTTAATGAAACTAATAGAGGTTCAACAATGCGCGGATCCTGATCTTGTTTTAGAAGCTTGCTTTCTTCCCTTTGAAGCAGAAGAATTTCAGGAGCTTAGGTCAGCGTTTATCGATTCCCCGGCGTTGTCAGGGAAACTTCGAGCAGTGATGGGACCTGTTTACAAAATTCAAGGATTATTATTTGATACGGATGATGTTTATAAAGAAGAATTTTCTCAATTTTCCGCTAAGCAAGTGGAGGAGAGTAAGAGATTGGTTGCTCATTGGGCGAAAGGTGTGTTGGCAGCTTGGAAGCAAGAGTGTGGTGTGGGTGATCAACAACTTCCAAGAAAAGTACAGCGGGTTGTTTGGGCAGATAATCCCTTGTTAAAAGGTGGTCCAAAGCCATTGACTACCGAATATTTGATTTCAAATGAAACTGTGAAAGTTCAGAAAAAAAATGGCGATTAGATTTTTTAAATGCTCATCGCAAACTTTTAGGCTCGTATGAAGCTATATTCTCATGGATATCGGACTCTCTAGTCACGAGATTTTTAGCCATAGAGCAAGGCACCTGATCTGAACAGAAGCCAGGAATGAGGCTGTGTTTTTAGCATAACGAGTCGCAATTCCGCGCCATTGTTTGAGGTAAAGAAAAGCATTTCCGACCAAATGGCGGGCTTTATAGAGGCTTTTGTCATAAGTCCGTTGTGTTTTTCAATTTTTCCTGGGTGGAATCACAGAAATCATGCATTTTTCTGCAGCTTTGTTAACAATATCGTCACTATCATAAGCCTTATCAGCTAGCAAATGCGCGTCATCTAGTCCTTCGATAAGTTTTGAAGCTTGTGT
>JBIKMG010000075.1:0-5129 GCA_044359385.1 Coxiellaceae bacterium | reverse complement strand
AAACATAGGTGATTCCATTCAGTATGTGCGAGTAAAAAGTAGAGCTTATTAAGTGGCTAGTGGAATGAAAAAATTGCACTCAATAAGAAAGAGTAAGAGGCGTAGCGTGCTCATCTATTCAGGCAAAAGCATGAGAAGTAAGGAAAGATAGGGCGGAATATCGGATTCAGCTGTATGTGTTCGAGGTTGTTATGGTGGTTGCCTCAAGCAGAGATTATCACAAAAAATGTATAGCTTTTTGACACAAATCTGATACAATTGCTCTTTATAGAAACACTAGTTTCTAACCTAGTTTTTAGATAGAGAATTTTTACCAGTTGGGTGTTGAATTGGTTCCTCGCGACGGTTTTTTACGAACCCCGCCAGGCCCGGAAGGGAGCAACGGTAGTACAAATACCGGGTGCCGAGGGTTTGCTGATTCAACGCCCTCTTTTTAGGGGCTAAGCATCAGATGAGCTGTTATCGCGTACTTGCTCTTACCTGGCGACCTAAGTCCTTCGATGAAGTTGTTGGACAACCGCATGTGGTCACGTCACTTCGTAATGCCATTATGCTCAATAAACTTCCCCAGTGCCTCTTATTTACGGGGACTCGGGGTGTTGGCAAAACCACTATTGCTCGTATTCTCGCTAAGTGCTTAAATTGCTTAAAAGGCCCAACTCCGACACCTTGCCAAACCTGTGAGCATTGTGTCGAAATTGATATGGGACGGTTTCCCGATTTATATGAGGTCGATGCAGCCTCCCGAACTAAAGTCGAAGATACGCGTGAATTGCTCGATAATATACCCTACTCGCCCAGCAAGGGCCGAGTTAAGGTTTACTTGATTGATGAAGTCCATATGCTTTCTACACACAGCTTCAACGCCTTATTAAAAACGTTGGAAGAACCACCTGAGCATGTTGTTTTCTTGTTGGCGACAACGGATCCTCAAAAATTGCCTGCAACAGTTTTATCTCGTTGTTTACAGTTTAAATTGCAGTCGATGTCATCTGAGCAGATCGATACGCATCTTCAGCATATTTTACAACAAGGCAGTATTTCGTTTGATAGAGAAGCAACGGAATTAATTTCTCATGCAGCCAATGGTAGCATGCGTGATGCACTCAGTTTGCTTGACCAAAGTATCGCACATGGTAATGGTGCGGTAAAAATCACATCAGTTCGAGAGATGCTGGGCACGATTGATACGCAGCCGCTGTGTGAAATCTTAGCATCCATTGCAGACCAAGATGGTGAGGCTGTTTTAATACATGTGGCTAAATTGCGTCGATCGGGTATTGATTTTTCAATTGCGTTACGTGAACTGTCTGCACTGATTCAAGCCATGGCTGTTATCCAGGTAGTAGGAATAAATACTAACCGATCAACCCACGAATCCATTCCCGATCTTGCGAAACGCTTTGATGCAACACAAACCCAACTGCTCTACCAAATCGCACTCAAAGGTATTGAAGATATGCCTTTTTCGCCGACACCTGAGTTAGGTTTTGAGATGACACTGCTTCGAATGTTGGCATTTAACTGGGAAGAAGAGGATTCTCAGACCCCAGTACAAGTAAAAAAACCAGTTATGCAAAAGCCTCAAGTCGTGGGTTTGGCAGCAACGACAGGAGCAGAGAACAACCACTCTTGGAGTAAAATCGTATCGCAACTATCACTTCGTGGACTTTCTTTAGTGTTGGCTCAGAACTGCCAATTGATAGAAAAAAACGATAATTACTGGGTGTTAGCATTGAATAAAAAACAAAGTCCTTTGCTACAGCCTAGAACGGAGCAAGCAGTAACTGAAGCACTGTGTTCATACTTGGGCAAGCCCATTTCTATTCGCGTGAAATTAATAGATAGTGAGCGGTTTGTTTCGGTAATGACTCAGCCAATAGAATCGTCTGAGCAGAGATCACCGATCGATAGCCCAATTTCATCTGCGTCTAAATCCGCAGATAGCCGAGTTCATCAAGACCCAGATGTACAGCGTATCATGCAGACATTTTCTGGAAAGCTAGATGATCAACGTGTTGTAAATAACAACAACAACTAAACCAACGGGAGAGACTAACGATGTCCGAATATAACCAAAAAGACCTCATGCCAAGTGCAAATGATAATGAGCTTTTGAGAGAGTTAGAAAAATCACTCGCATCGGGCGATAGTTCAGCTTTGATGAAAGACTTAGAAAAAAATATGCAAAAGATGAAAGATGACTTAGAATCGACTTTCAAAGGACTGGACGAAGAAATTTTCATAGGTCAATCATCCGATAAAAGTTTCACGATCAAAATGTCGGGCACCTACAACTTGAATGATATTGATTTCGGTAAGCAAGCCCTACAAGGTGGTGTGACTGAATTCAAATGGCGAATTCGCGAAGCATGGAAAAGCGTGATGGAACAAATTCAAGAAGCGACTCAAAAGAAAACAATGGATCTTTTAGGCAGTATGAATTTGCCACCAGAGCTTCAAGGTTTAGCAGCTCGCAAACAAGAAGAGGATGAAGATTAATAACAGAGATTAGTTATTGTCCTCACTGAAAACAAAAGCAGTGATCACTTAGAGGTGCTCGGTGAGTGAGATTCATCATTG
Organism: Coxiellaceae bacterium; assembly: GCA_044359385.1. Lineage (GTDB taxonomy): Bacteria > Pseudomonadota > Gammaproteobacteria > JAJRRL01 > JAJRRL01 > JBIKMG01. Next base: position 2,546 of record JBIKMG010000075.1, on the reverse strand, counting down.
AGACTCTATTCGCCGTTCGGTTCTGTCATTCATAGGACTGTTTTTTTGAAAGGATGCTTATGTTCAGTCCATTAACGAAGCAATTAATTGACGCGTTATGTCGATTACCAGGCATTGGACCGAAGTCAGCTCAGCGTTTGGCTTTTCATTTGTTGGCAAAGAATGGTCGGAATAAAGGGTTAGGGCTTTCAGAAGCGCTTTCTTTGGCAATATCGCAGGTCACTAACTGTCGACAATGCCAAACGTATACGGAAGTTGATGTATGTACTATTTGTAGTAGCAATAAGCGAAATACAAAGCAGCTGTGTTTAGTGGAGGGCCCGTTAGACTTGCTAGCAATTGAGCAGACAAACAGTTACCGTGGATTGTATTTTGTATTGCACGGTAGGCTTTCTCCGCTCGAAGGGATTGGGCCTGATCAGCTCGGGATACCGATCTTTTTGAAAGTGATTGAAGAGAACGGTGTTGAGGAGGTGATTTTAGCCACCAATCCTACCGTCGAGGGAAAAGCGACCGCTCACTACGTTGCAAGTCAACTTCCTTGCGGAGTTTCATGCACACAAATCGCACAAGGGGTTCCCTTGGGTGGTGAATTAGAGTACTTGGATGGAGGGACGCTGTCTTTAGCACTGGCGGCGCGAAGGCAACTAAAACTAGAAAATGAGGTCATATAATGCTGGAAAAATTCGGCGATTTAGCCAACTTAATGAAAAATGCAGGAAGTATTCAAAAAAATATAGAAGCTGCAAAAGCAGAAATGGAAAATAAAACAGTCACGGGTGAGTCGGGTGCGGGATTGGTTAAGATAACCATGAATGGTAAGTACACAGTGTTGAAAATGGAAGTACTTCCCGAGCTATTTACAGAAGAGCACGATATAATTTGTGAATTGATTTCTGCTGCGATGAACGATGCATCAAGAAAAGTAAATGAGCTCGCTAAAAAGATGATGTCGCAATTTAGTGGCATACTAGGTGACATGATTGGTTAGAAAACGTTGCTTGATTTATTGTCTAGATGCCCCTAGCATGAATGGATGAAAAGTAAACTAAAAATAAAAAAACGACGGTTTTTAGCTAGCTTAATTACGGGTGTTATAACCATTACCTTCTGGTACAGTGCAGCTATCAGTTTTTCTTTATTTGGCCATGAAAAAAATGATTGGAAAAAAATTACAGCTCAAGATTCTATTTTAAGCGGAGTTGATAAAAAGAAATTTAAAGCACAACTCGATCATTTACTCCGTAATAAAAAGCACTTACGAGAATTAGCGACGAATGCCGCACCTTATTTGCAATATATTATACAACAAACCCATCAACAACACGTCCCGATTGAGCTTGCTTTGTTGCCAATGCTGGAAAGTCAATTTCAACCCTTTTCCTTTTCGCAAAAAGGGGCAACTGGCTTGTGGCAAATAATGCCAGAGACAGCCTCGGGTTATGGCTTGACCTTAGATTGGTGGTATGATGGGAGGCGTGATACGGTTGAATCGACCCGTGCGGCGCTGAGTTATCTCAATTATCTGCATAATTATTTTCGCGACTGGTTATTGGCAATCGCTGCGTATAATGCAGGTGAAGGTAGGGTATTACGTGCGATCCATGAGAACATGAAAAAACAGTTGCCGATTGATTATTGGTCATTGCATCTCCCTCAACAAACGCAAGACTATATACCTTTATTTTTAGCGTATATTGAAATATTTTCTCATCCAGAAAAGTATCAACTTAACATACACGCATCTAGTGAAGTCACTTGGGAGCGCATTGTGTTACCCGGTCCGATGCATTTGTCTCAAGTCGCTTTGATGGCTGGGCTTAGTGTTGCTGCATTGCGTGTATATAATCCAGGTTACCGTCATGACATAACTGGACCACATTTTAAATCTATACTCATTCCTGAATATGCAGCAAAAAAAATACAAGAAAAGCTAGGTTCTCTTGGTAAACGTAAGAGATTGATAGCGAGATGGCCGACTTATGTAGTCAGAAAAGGTGATTCATTAAGTGAAATTGCTGAAAAAAATCATACAACTAGTTCGCGTATTAAATTCTTTAACCACCTTAATGATGATCATATTAAGATTAATCAGAGATTATATATTCCACAACATCAGAAAATGCCAGCTGTTCGAAGTGAAAAAGATAGGAGTGATATTAAAATAAATACTGAAATTATTTCTGAAGCGAGTCTTCCTGGTCCGAAACAGATACATTATTTGGTGAGAAATGGAGATACATACGATAAAATAGCCAAAAATTTTAATGTCAAAGAAGAGCAGTTAATTTATTGGAATGGGTTGAGGTTGGATTCCAAACTTATTCCTGGGCAGCATCTTAATTTATTTCAAAGAACTAGTGGACACTTGACCATTTCTCATCGAGTTAAATTTGGCGATAGCCTTTCTTTACTTGCGATTAAATACCACACGACGGTTGAAAAAATTAAGCAGAAAAATAATTTACAAAACGATAAAATTCGAGTCAATCAGGAAATTATTATCTAATTTATATTTCAAGGCTGCTAACGTAAAGATATGTCTT
>JBIKMG010000081.1:0-3417 GCA_044359385.1 Coxiellaceae bacterium | reverse complement strand
TTTAGGCAAATAGTCAGTAACTTATCAAAAGATCATAATACTCCAGCTGAGTACGATGATATCATAAAGATAATCACAGATTACTCTCTTATTTTAACTAGCGAACCACTTAGTACTTTTAGAATGCATGTTCTTATTAAAGAATCTCTTCTAATAAAAATATTAGAAGAAAAATCGGGTAATTCGTTAATTATTTTTCTAACGAGGGTTGTTAACGAGTTTGAACGGTATCTCAATTCACCAGAAAGTTTAGATGATAAAATTATTCGTGCACGAGAATTTGTTATCCATGTGAATGCGCTAGTTTCTACTATTAACTCTAAGGGATTTGAGGAAAAACTTGGTCCTGATGAATTTGAAAAAGCAAAAAGAATCTCTAGTAATATTTTTAGTAAAATTATCGGATTGATTTATAGTAATTATAGAAATGTTGCTTTTGAACGAACCGACTTTTTAGCCCATTATTCTAGGATTATGGCCGAAATGAGTTCGGGTATCTTTGGGCATATAGTGGTCCCTGTAATTTTAAATACGATAAAATCTTTGTCTGAACAACAAAAAATGATAGTCTCTAAAAAACCTTCCGGTTCCTTGTTTGAATCAACTATGAGCTATCTTCTTTCAGATTTAAAAACAAAAAGTGATATGTTAAAAGTTTTAGGGGCTACCTTCGAAGCTGTTACTAAGGACCCAGAAAAATATAGCTCATTAGAAAGGGCTTTAGTTACCTTATCTTTTGGAAGACTATTAAATGATGACGACCAACATGAGCGTTGTCTTGCGTTAATTAAAAAAGCAAAAAACATATTAATAATACAGCATGATTTCTCGCCGAATAGTGAGGTAATTCTTTCAGCTTATATAAACGAAGCATTCTGTCTATTTGGGGTATCTAAATACGGAAAAAATCTACCTTTAGAAAAACATATTGCGTTGCTTTCTGAAAGTAAAAAAATCATTGAAAACGTCATAACAATTTGGGAGAACGATGATATTCCTGACGATGATCCTCTATATGTTGAAGCAAAGTTAGAATTAGCTTGTACCGAAAAAAGACTTAGTTACTTTATTTCATTGTCCAATTCAGAATCAGAATCTTCAATTGACCCATTATATTTAACACAACATGCTAAGAATCTTTTCGATTCATCATATCCAATGATGGTCATGAGATTTGGTGAAGAGTTCTCCTATACTCGAAAGTACAAAATAAGATATTTACAAGCAACCCAATTTGCTGCATCAGATTCAAGCTCCTCGGATTTAGCTTACGACGATCAATTTATAACAGTGACTAACGCTGGGGAAATTTCCAATCTATTTTTGATAGACGTGTTTTACTGGATTAAATTGAAAATTAAGTCATCTCTGAATAGAAAAAAAACTGCTGAATCTACTGCTAGAGCAATTAATTTGTTTGATTTAGAATCTAAAGAGCTCATCGTAAACTTTAGAGATAGCGTTCATCAAGGAGAAAATTATGAGTTATGACAATGTTAGCTCTGAAAGTGTTAGCGGTATAAAGGTCTTAACTTTTTTTATGTTACTTTTTTGTATCCAATTTTTTTTCAGATTAATTTTAAGTAGTGATTTTAAACTATTTTTATCCTATTTTTGGGGGAATGATGTATTTAAAATTTTGCAAAATAGAGTGGAAAGAGTGGAAAAAGAATTCCCAAAAATATACCAAATACAGATTCCTGAATTCTTACCTTTTCTTAACAAGAGGCTGTATTACGTAATTCCATCGTCAATAAAAGAGTTACAAACCTTACTTTCTCAAGACATGAAACCCATGTATTCCCCTGTTGAATCAGTCACATCAGTTAAAACATGGGGGACCTATGGTACAGGAAAAAATGCAGGAAAACATAAGAGCATAATAAAGGAAGCTCTGTACACTAAAAAATGTCCAGTATTCTATCGCCAAGAAAAATTGACCGAAGTACTCGGGGATATTGGCTCGGTTATAGACGATCAAATTAATAAAACATTAGTAGGAGAGTATATTTACGCAAAACGGTTTTATGTGCAATTTTTAACCTCTACGATATTTCAGATATTGGGTTGTAAAAATTTGCCATCAACTTCAGATTGCCTTGCTAATTCAGATGAAATAGCCCATTCGCTTGCTTTAGGTATTATTTGCGATGCGGTTTTTCCAAGATGGTTGAAGCCCCTTACTTGGCAAATGACTCTTAAGGCCCGTGCTAAATATAGAAAACTTGTCTCTATTATTTCTTATGCAAACAAGGAATTTATAGCTGATGAATTATTGGAAAAAAAAGAAAACTTTTCTTTTATAGCGAATATTTTTCGATTGTATGCTGAAGAAAAAAATTGTGAACCAATTACATTGTTAGATGAGCAAAAAATATGGTCTCAAGCACTAGGAATTTTAAACGCTCTTGATAATTTAAGCACGATGTTAACGATATCCTTAATTTTTTTAACTGCTGAAAATAAATGTGTTATTCGTGAAGAAATATGCTCTAATACGGAGAATGAAAATTCAGAAATTTTAAATCTATTTTATATTGAAATGCTTAGATATTTGTCATTAGTTCCTATCACAGTACGCTTGACGACAAGAGACCTTCCTTTAAGTAAAGAAATTAAAATACCCAAAGGATCTACTTGTTTAATAGATTTATCATGGAGTGCTTTTCATGGTTCATGGCCAGATCCTGAAAATTTCAATTTGAAAAACGCAGAGTATTTTTTAAATTTAAACGAGAAAGAGCAATCTAACATGCTATTTAAACCATTTTCTGATTCGCCGCACTTATGCTATGGTCAAGTTCTTGTTGGAGCTATCTTTAAAAAAACCATTTATAAAATGCTAAAAGAATACTCATTTTCTACTAACTATCAAGGTAATTTCTTTCCAAGAAAAAATGGGAGAATTTCCATTAGTCAACAAGATGTGAAACTTCATTTTCGTGCAGCCACCGCTGCGAGCCAGGGAAGCGAAGCTTTGGCGAGTAGTCCCCGGTAGCCACCGATTTTTTGTCGAGCCTAAAGCGAACACAAAAAATCTTTCGGTGGCATCCAGTCATTTGAGAGCCAGTACGTAAGCAGCCGTAGGTGCTGAAGTTGCTGGTGACGAGGACGGCTGGGGCTTTATGGCTGCGCTGTTTTGCGAGGCGATTTAACCCACGAATGGGGTAAATCTATCACTAGCTAGGCTCAAACTTGTATAGTCGACGCTGAATTTTAGGAGAGCTATGCTTGAACGGTAATCCCCCAATTATTAAGGCCCCTAATAATGGGGGCTAGACGGGGTGTGGTTGCTTCGGTTGACATTTACAGAGTCAGACAGGAGAATTGGCGGGTTAACAAGTGGTAGCGAATGATGACTGACTGGATTGTGAGAAAGTGGCAAGGGCTAGTTCCTTATACAGAAGCCTGGAATGC
>JBIKMG010000074.1:0-5200 GCA_044359385.1 Coxiellaceae bacterium | reverse complement strand
CCTTGAAATACCATGACATACGCATCTGTTGCTGTAAAATGCACCACACTTTGTGGAAGCGTGAATACGTCTTTATACGTTTTAACCACAAAACTAGCCGTTGCTGAGAAACCCGACCGAAGAGTGACATTTTTAGGAATTTCAAGATTTCCTATTTGCACCTGAAACCCTACATTAAATGGCGACGTCGTCCCTGAGCTACCCGACAAACTAGAACCACTGTATTTCTCATTCTCTTCATTGGATTGCAAGCCCAACGCTGTTAATTTTCCCGTTATTGTTTTACCCCCTAACGGCCCCACATCCACGGTTGCTTTCATATGAAGTTTTACCTTATCCGCATCTAACTCATCGAGCGACCCTTTAAAAACCATGTCTTTCATATTTGCAATCGTAAATAAATTGGTTGCAGCCTGATTGGATGACAATGAAATAATACTATCGCCTACATCTACATTCCGTTGCAAAATAAAACCGTCAATGGGGCTAACAACTTGCCCTTTTTCAAGCTTACCCACAATTCTTGCCCGACCATATTGAATCAATCCCAAATTCTGCTTGTCGTAGATGAGGGTGGCTTCATCTTGTTTCAGTGTGGATAAATCACTAATGTACGTGCTGTAGTTTTTTGTTGCTAATTTTTTCCTAATCAGCATTTCATCATTTTGTACTAGTTTCTTATCGCCAATGACTTTTACTTCCTGACTGGCGACCGTTGCAATCGCTTGAGCCAATGTATTAGGAGACACATTCGGTCCCACTAAAGCAAGCGACTCTCCTTTATTCACTTGATCTCCAATGTCTTTGTAGATTTTAGTGACTAGACCATCTAGCGCTGAGCGAACCGTAATGATGTGTTGTGGAACAATACTACCCACCGCTGTTACTTGTTCAATGATTGTTCTTTTTTCCATCGAAACTGTTTTTGGCACCACGGGCTTTCTATGTGTCAGCACCATTAAGACACAGCCGATGCAAATGACTATCCCTGTCACAATAAGCGCTTTTTTCATCCATGAATCCTCTTCTCAAGCGAAAATCAGGCGTAAGAACCCTTGGGTCATACTATACCATAGAAAGTTAGACGACCAACCGACAAAAAACATAACCAGGTATTTATTTGCCGACACAAAAATTAGAGAATATTTCCCCCAATAAATCATCCGCCCTCATCTCTCCAGTGAGCTCGGAAAGGGCGTCTTGTGCATAACGCAACTCTTCAGCTAAACAATCACCTAGTCCCGCTTCTGCTGGTTGTCTAGCGGCTACAATCGAATGATAAACACGCTCTAAAGCGGCTACATGCCTGCGCCTAGCTAGAAAAGGAGATTCGAAACTCGACTGAAACCCCAGTAACGATTTTATTTTCTCACGCAGTCTATCGACACCCTCCCCTGTTTTTGCAGATAACAAAACAACTGGAAAATCTAATTTCAACTCATCAACCCGAAAATCGCTCACCCTATCGGCTTTATTGCCCACGGCTATTATCGGTACTTTAGGTCCCATACGAGCCACCACATCGTTTAATATTTTAGACTCTTGGGGATAAAGATTTTTCGATAAATCCCAAACAAATAAAATACAATCCGCTTGTTCCACTTCTCGAAAGCTTCTAGCGATACCCGCTTTTTCAATCTTATCCTCTGTTTTACGAATGCCCGCGGTATCTACTAAATGAATTGGCAGCCCATCTATTTGAATCTGTTCGCGCAAAACATCTCGCGTTGTACCCGCAATTTCTGTGACAATCGCAGCATCTCTTGCCGTTAAACGGTTTAATAAGCTGGATTTTCCCACATTGGGCTCACCTACGATAGCCAAGGTCGCTCCCTGCTGTAAAAGAGCACCCTGTTGTGCTGAACACAGCAATTGAGCGATAGATGCCTGCATCACAGACAATTTCTGTATTATTTGGCCTTCTGCTAAAAAATCAATTTCTTCTTCTGAAAAATCAATCGCTGCCTCCACATAACAACGCAGCGCAATCAGTTCATCACGTATCTTATTGACATGAGCCGAAAAATCTCCTTGAAGAGAGCGACTAGCCGAACGGGCGGCTACTTCTGTTCCTGCAGAAATCAGATCGCAAATCGCTTCGGCCTGTAAGAGATCGATTTTTCCATGCGTAAATGCACGTAAACTAAATTCTCCTGGATGGGCTAACCGTGCGCCAAGCTCTAACACACGAGACAAGATGCAATCTAAAATAACAGCACCTCCATGCGCCTGAAGCTCCAAGACAGACTCTCCCGTAAATGAATTCGGGGCTTTAAAGTAAAGTGCGATTCCTTCGTCGATCACCTTATTATCCGAATCGTAAAATGGAAGGTAGCGCGCAGATCTTACTTCCGGGATTTCGCCCAGTATTTGATTAGCCACCGCATGAATATCGGCTTCTTTTCCAGATATTCTAATAATTCCTACTCCCGCATTTCCTCGTGGAGTAGCAATAGCGGCTATCAAATCTTGATTATCAAATGCGCGCATCGTTTCCTATTTACGCACGACTGTGCTTTTTCTTGCGATCGTTATCTCTATATTTACCAGCTTTATAGCGCTTCATCACATATCCTTGTTGTAATGCTTGAACCAAGTTATTGACACACCAATACAGTACTAATCCGGCTGGGAAGTTTCGAAAGAAGAAAGCAAATAGAATAGGCATGATTAACATCATTTTTGCTTGAGCAGGATCAGCGGATGTCGGTGACAACCACTGCTGTAAAATCATCGTAAACATCATTACAATCGGTAGGACGTAGTACGGATCTGGAACGGATAAGTCTTGAATCCAAAAAACAAAAGGCGCTTGCCTGAAATCCACACTTTGTGTGATCACCCAATACAAAGCAATAAACACGGGTATTTGTATCAGCATCGGTAAACAGCCACCCAATGGATTTACTTTTTTTTCTTTATACAACGCCATCGTCGCTTTTTGCAAACCCGCTCTGTCTTCACCAAATCTTTCTTTTAATGCTTTAATTCTCGGCTGAAGCTCTTTCATCTTAGCCATCGAAATAAAACTCTTCGACGAGAACCCATAAAAAAGAAGCTTAATTAAAATTGTCGCCAGTATAATAGCAACACCCCAGTTAGGAATAACTTTAACAAACAACGTCATTACCCATTGAATCGCTATCGAAATAGGCCACAACACACCGTAATCAATCGTATGATCCAAACCAGGAGCCAACTCCTTTAAACGACTGTAGGATTCAGGGCCCAAATACAACGTCGCGTTGTTCATGGTCGTTTGCCCTGCGGCTACTTTTAACAACGGTGAGAGGTACCCAATGGTGTAGGTTGCCGGACTGTCGCCATTTTGTGATTCATAATGGGTGTACACATGGTGATGCTGTTTTTGATCTTGCGGAACCCAGGCTGATAAAAAGTAATGCTGCTGCATAGCGACCCAACCTCCAACCACTGTTCGATTGAGCGCTTGCTTTTCCATATCTTTGAAGGATACTTTTTCATACGGTGTCTGTGGACTCGATGTAGAGGCCCCTAAGTAATAGTGCATACCAAACAAACCCTCACTTTTTTCACTCGGTGGTTGTCTCACTATCTGAGTATACAAACTGCCTTCCCAGGATTTTTTACCTCTATTCCAAATAGCGGTCTTCATTCCAATGGCATATTCATTGCGTTTAAACGTAAAGGTTTTCTCTACGTAAAGTCCTTCGTTTGTTTTTCCTTTTAATACAACATCGAAGGAGTCCTGTCCTGGCTGTAACGTATAACTCGTATTTTTTACCTGAAAGCTCACTGGTGGTTGGCTTTTAGTAGACACAATACCTGATTGAGCCAAATACAAGTGGTTCTCCTGAAGCGTCAATAAATTCACAGGGGTACTTTTATCTTGCGTGGATGTTGGAAATTTTAATAGCTTTGCATCAACAACTGTTCCTGTTTGCAGATCAATCGCCACTCCCAATAAATTGGTCTCTGCCCAGACTAATTGTCCCGTCGTTGGATTAACCGATTTGACAATTTTTTTAACATGATCACGGGCTGTTCCCGTGGGTTCTTCAGCGATATCCTTGTTAACACTCGGAATAAATCCACCGAGCGTCGCATTTTTATCTTCACCAGGAACAACACTTTCTGACGTTTGAGAAGAAAACCTCACGGGTGGGTAATCCTTTTGCCAACCTTGAACCAATAACACAGCCAATATGGCAACTACCGCATAAAGTACGTAACGAGGGATATCTTTCATTTTTCAGATACTTCCGGTTGAGGGACGGGATCAAAGCCGCCCGAGTGAAAGGGATGACATCGTAACAAACGGCGCCCCCCTAAGTAAATCCCACGTAAAAAACCATGGTGTTTTAGAGCCTCCTGCATATAGCAGGAACAAGTGGGTAAAAAACGACAACGGGGCAAAAGCCAGGGACTCACCACTAACTGATATAGGTTAATCATCCTTGTTAGGAGGAAGATACCGATTTTTGAAGCTGGGTTAGCATTCTTTTGATGCACTTTCGCAACTCCTCATTGGTTACCTCGTCACTACCATAGTGGGCGATAAAAACCATGTCCTGGTTGGGTAGCCCTGATTGATTTTGACGAAACGTTTCTCGAGCAACCCGTTTAATACGGCTACGTGTGACCGAGCGCTTTGCCGCTTTTTTACTCACAATCATACCAAACCGAGGATAACAGTACAGATTGCTTTTACAAAGGAGCTTGCCATGACGGCTAAAAAAAGGGGAACCTGTCCGCAACACGGGGATAAAATCCGATTTCTTGCACACACGGCGTTCTGTTGGGAATTTATTATCCATCAAACAGTTAAACGCTTCCTACCTTTGGCTCTTCGACGGTTCAAAACTTTTTGACCACCTTTGGTTGCCATACGAGCACGAAAACCGTGTGTCCGTTTTCGCCTAATTTTACTCGGTTGATATGTGCGTTTCATAAAATCACCTGTTCAATATCCATTCAATGGGGACCATAATAAGAAAAAGGAGGGGAGTGTGTCAATCAAAACATGCCAAACACTTAAAAACAAAAATAATATTTATATAAAGATAGTAGTCATAATAGATCTCCTGCTTAGTGGGGATAAGTGTTATTTGTCTTACTATACAACAACTTAACGACCTAAATTTTAGTGGGTATGCTTCGGTAGAATGATTGCTTTCATGTAGACAACTTTAACAGGGTACCCCCTTGACACTTTCCCACA